>DASWHH010000459.1:0-5680 GCA_036398295.1 bacterium | reverse complement strand
CCGTTTCTATAAAGTGAAGAATAATAGAAATTATATCGTGGAAAGTCAAGCGCTACGCCAGCTCCTGACTGAGTCTCAACCGCGAAGCCTTTCTGCAACATTTCTTCATTTAATTTGTCAGTTGTAATATTTCTTTTGATTTTGCACATTGAGCTATTAACTTGATGCGATCGTTAGTTAATTCGAATGCGCATTCAAATTCACGAACTCTATAAGACCTATCCTGGCGGTGTCACTGCGCTCCACAACGTCAACCTCGACATCACCGAGGGAATGTTCGGGTTGTTGGGTCCCAACGGCGCCGGGAAAAGTACGCTCATGAAAATTCTGGCGACCCTCGAGACTCCCTCCACCGGGGAGGTGTTGATTGATGGCCGCGACATTCGCAGTTGCCGCCAGGCAGTGCGCTCGTCTCTCGGTTATCTTCCGCAGTTTTTCGGCGTCTATCCCCAGCTCACCGGTGCAGAGTTTCTAGCCTATATCGCCAAATTAAACAACGTGCCTGGAAATCAAGTGCAAGAACGCGTCGAGCAGACCCTCGACAACGTCGGGTTGATGGAAGCGCGCGACCGCAAGGTCAAAACCTATTCCGGCGGCATGTTGCGCCGGCTGGGCATCGCGCAGGCGCTTATAGGCGATCCCAAGTTGCTAATCATTGACGAACCCACCGTAGGTCTTGACCCCGAGGAACGCATCCGCTTCCGCAACCTGCTCACTCAAATCAGCCGCGAAAAAATCATCATCCTCAGTACCCATATCGTGGGCGACATTTCCAGCACCTGTAAAAATCTCGCGCTGTTAGCGCACGGCCGGATGATCTTTCAAGGCCAGCCACAGGATTTGACCGCTGAAGCGGCCGGCAGAGTATGGCAGGTGGAATGCGCAGAGGAAGACTTTCACAAGTTGTCCGAGCGTGTGCAAATTATCTCCTCCATTCCCAAGGAACGCCATCTTTTGCTGCGGGTAGTTGGCGAGGGCGTTGCGGGTTACGAGATGTCGCCCGTCTCGCCCAATCTCGAAGATGCCTATATGCATTACATGGAAACGGTGGCGGGGCAGCGGGTCGAGGAGGAGTTGCAGGAAGGGGCGGAAAATTGATTATTGATTATTGTCTATTGACTAATCAAACGAGTGGAATCCAAATTATCCAATAATCAATAGACAATAATCAATTGAAGAGTATGCAGGCAATTCGTATAATTTTGACGATCGCCGCCGTCGAAAGAACCATGCTGTATCGGCAGGCGAAATTCTGGGTACTGGCGGCGATCGGGCTGTTCTTCATTATCATCTTTCTGGTGATGATGAACGTCGCCACCTTTTTCGAGAACAACTTCCCGGGCGAATTTCTGCTGGAGGGCACCGACGCCTATCTTGCCCTCTACTTTTTTAGCTACGTCCAGGCGGTGCTGATTATCTTTGTCGCCGGCGATTTCCGCAAAGCCGAGGAGCACGCCCGCCTCGATCAGGTGATGCTCTCCCGCCCCATGACCACGGCCAACTGGGTGGTTGGCAAATACCTGGGAATCGTGACTGCCCTGTTATTATTGAACGGTTTTCTGCTTTTTCTCGCCGCCGCCGGCCGAATAGTAAAAGTGATCTTCGCGGGCACGGGATTCAACATCCTACCATTTTTGGAATATTTCGCCATTGCCACCATCCCGTCGATTCTATTTATGACCGCGCTAATGTTCTTGATGGTGAGCATCCTGCGCATCCCGGCGCTGGCCATGTTATTTAGCCTCGGCTACGTAGCTTCTATCCTGTTTTATTTCCGCCACAAATTCTCAGGCCTGCTGGACTACGGCGCTTTTTTCGCTCCGATTTTCGCTGGTGATTTCATTGGCTTCGGCGACATCCAAATGGTGCTGTGGCAGCGCTTGTTTTTTGTGCTGTTGGCGATCGCGCTGCTCGGCGTCGCGATACTTCTTTATCCGCGGCTGCGGCAATCGGTGTTCTCCCATCGACTCACTACAATTGCGACCGGCACGTGTTTCGCGGCGGCCATCGGCACGGCACTTTTCATGAATCAAAAAACCGCTGCCATCGAAAACACCCGTCGTGAAGATCTCGCCTTTCAGAAAGAATGGCTGGCTCAACCCCTCCCCCAAATCTTGCATTATAGCTTCGACATCAAATTGGGAAATACTTCGAAACCACTGGAAATCGCACTCAAACTGGCGGTTAGGAATCCTCACGAACAGCCCCTCGGCAAACTGCTCTTTTCTTTGAACAACGCGTTGCGGGTTTCGGAAGGCAAATGGGCGAATGGCGAGGCGATTGTATTCGAACAAAAACATCAGCTGCTATTTTTAGATATTGCGGAGCGGCCACTGCCGCCGGCCGGTGTTGACACGCTGCTGCTGGCCTATGCCGGTACCGTCGATGCCGACGGCTTCATGCTCGATCGTCTCCCCCATGTCGAAGGCCTGATTGAAAAACGCGACGGCCCATGGACGCAGGGAGAAATCTCCGCCTGGCTCACAGACTCCTTCGGGATGTTGCCATCGCAATGCGGCTGGTATCCCACACCCGGCGTCGCCGCTGGCTTCGATGGCAGCTCTCCAAAACCATCCTATTTCGCGACTGCAGCCATTCGCGTTGAACACCCGAAATCACTCAAAGTCATCACCCAGGGGGACGTGGCGACGGTCGATACGACCGCGGAAACCATCGTAAGCCACTTCACGATCAATGAACCGGTGCCGGGTTTCTCGTTGAATTTTGGCCGTTACAAGAAACTGGCGCGTATGTTCAAGAAAGCGCAAATCGAAATTTATGTTCATGAGAATCATCTGCTGGATTACGATCAGTTCGCCGACGTGGCCGACACCTGTTTCGAGGCCGTGGATCGCATCATGGAAATTTTCGAAGACGTGACCGGCCTCCCTTACCCTTACAAAAAGCTGGCGCTGGTGGAGGCGCCCCTGCAGGTGCAGGTTTATGTGGAAAAGCCCGGCGTGAACAATATTTTGCTGCAACCTCAAATCATCATGATCGATGAGGTGACGATTGCGAGAAAACGCATTAAGCGGACAATCAAAGAGGAGACCGATGATGCCCGCGATGAGGGACGCGACGATTCGCCCGCGCGTATCAAAAGGGATGTGTTTATCAGAATGATATTGGATATACTGCTCTCCGACCGCGCCTGGAGTCGTGACGGTAGTCTGATGGCGCCGCTGCGTAACTACCTCCATTTTCAAACTGCCGTAGGGGATCCCATCTTGGCGCGGGGGCTGGAACTGCAAATGTTCGAAGCCTGCGAGCGGCGCATTCGCGACACATTTTACCCTGACCGCTGGAACGCCGCCCTCAGCGGCTACGATCGCATGCGCCAGTACGAGTGGGACTGGACCGTGCGCAAACGCTACGGTGTCGAGATAGATTCGATTGTCACCGCGCTGGCAAAAAAGCCGCTCTCCCACCTGCGGGTGGAAACCGACGGCAACTTATACCGCGCCTGCGTGGATTTCAAGGCCTCGCCCATCCTGCAGATGTTGAGTGAACTGGTAGGCGAGAAAAATTATCAGCGTGCAATGCGTTTGCTGTTGGAGCGCCATCGCTACCAGCAGGTGGATCGCCATGACTTCATTCGCGTTTTGCAGGAGGTGTCGCCTGGACAAAATATCGAAGAGTTTTTCACCTCATGGTTGGATGAAGCGACCTTCCCGGGATACCGTGTAACCCAGGCAAAAGCGCAAAAATATGACACCGGCAAAATGAAGATCGTTTATGACGTGAGTGCCCGCATTCAGAACGGAGAAAGAGGTGAGGGCTTCGTTCGCGTTGTCTGTGAGACCAAAAACGACAAAATTCGCCGCACCCTGAAGTTACAAAGTTACGAGGAAAAGGAGATTCACTTTGTCGTCAGCGACGAGCCCGAACGCATTAAGATCTTTCCCTATTTTTCCCGCAATCGCGGTGAGATCATGCAACCGATTTCCCTGGAAAGCCGGATGCTGCGAGGAATTCCCCTCGACACGGTTTTTGCCGTCACCTCCAGCGCCGATTCGTTGTCGTTTGTTTTGGATGATCAGGACGACGGCTTTTTTACACCGGTGAGCGCAGAGTCAAATTATCTGCGGCCGCCCTCCAAGGGCAAAAGTTGGTGGGAAGACACCAATCCCTTCGCGTTCGGAAAATATTATTTCGGCTGGCGGGTAAAACGCGCCGGTCAGGGCGACTACCCCGCGCGCTGGGAAACCACCGTTCCGCGCGATGGCGATTACGAGTTGAGCTTTTTCTACCGCGCCGAAAAAAGCTGGTACGGTCGCAACCTCAGCAAAAAATTTGAAATCAATGTCACCGGCTCTGACGGCGCTTTTCCAATTGCAGTGCAGCCCCAGGCTACAGCCGACGGCTGGTTTCCACTGGGTCGATTTCATTTTACACAGGAACAGCCGGCGGTGGTGGAACTGGCGGACACCGGCAGCGGCTACCTCATCGCCGATGCCATTCGCTGGGAGTTCGTCGAATGAGCAGAGCGCATAGCGCAAAGCGCATAGCGTCAGAAAAAGGTAAAGCGAAGAGTGTGAAGCGTTGAGCGCGCGACAGCTTTTTCGCCATGTGGTCTGCGCTATGCTTCGGAAACCAAACGGAGACGGTATGAGGAAAACATTTTTCCTATTGGTTCTAATGATCGTTCCAGTAGCAGGAAGGGCGCAAACCCGCGTCCTCACGTTAGACGAAAGCATCAACATCGCCTTCTCAAAAAGTTACGATGCCGCCCGCCTGGAACAAACGCTGATCAATTCGCAGATGAACCTGCGTGCTGCCGACGCCAGCCTCAAAAGCAGCGGCGAGCTGGTGTTCAACAGTCTTCCCAATTTCAAGGACGGCGAGCGTCAGCGGGAGTCGGAAACCGGCTTCACCTTCGAACGCGAGCGCTTTGTAGATTTCCAGGCACAGCTGTTTGTCAACCAGCCCATCCGGTTTTCGGACGGCACCTTTTCACTGGTGGCGTCCTTCGACCGTTTCCAAAATTTCAGCACGGTGGAAATTGGCGGACCTGAGATTCCTGGCCAGGAGATCTCTCAGGACTTTACCAACTACTCACCGCAGCTGAGTTTGCAGTTTCGCCAGCCGTTGTTCACCATCAATCGCTTGCAGACCAATCATCGCAAAGCAAAATTGAATTTGGAAAATACCGAACAGGTTTACAGCCGCAGTCAGTTGGACATCGTTTATAACGTGACCGCTAACTTCTTTGGGTTGTTCCGCTCCCAAAAGCAGTATGAGATTGATTCCGACAACGTCAAGCAAGCCGAGGAAGCCTATCGTCTCGCCAACCTGAAGCAGCAGGCGGGATTGTTGCCGGAAGTGGAGGTGCTGCGGTTGCAGGTGGATCTGGCCAACGCCCGCAACTCCGCCGCGGCCAGTCAGGCGGCGCTGGCCGAGCGCGAAGATCAGTTCAAACTGTTGATTGGCATTCCGGTTGAAGATTCTGTTGAAGTGATGACCGAATTGAGTTACCAGCCCGTGACGGTTTCGATTGAGAAAGCGATGGGCGAAGCTCTGAATCGCCGCACCGAACTGCAATCCGACGAAATTGATGTCGAGCTCAGCCAGCTCAGCGTACGCGAAACCGACGCCCAAACGCAAGTCAGAGGGGATTTGTTTTTGACCTATGGCATTTTCAAGCGCGATGAAAATTTCAGCGACGCCTTCAGGGATTTCG
>DASWHH010000458.1:0-3955 GCA_036398295.1 bacterium | reverse complement strand
CCTCGCTAAATGGATTCCCGCTAAAAACATGCGGGAATGACATAAAAAATGTTTTGCGAGAATGCATTTTCGACTTTCTTTCTAAAAAAACGGCCCCGTGTCGTCGAACCTCAGGGTGAAGCAAACCGACTTTTCAGACAGCATCAATGTCAGGAAACTAAGAGGATAGCATGATTTCTCGCAGGAAATTTTTAACAACCAGCGCCGCCGGTCTTGGTGCCGCGTTGGCCGGTGGTAACCTGATTTCGGCTCCGCTCATTCTGGCACCCAGTCGCACGACTCTTAACACGGAAAGGGGCACGCTAATTTTTAGGCCGCACTTGGTGCAGTCAGGCAGTGGCCCGCACTTGGGACGGGTAAAGTCGATGGCAACGCTCGGGGACGCGGACTGGGATTTCCCATCCTGGGCGTTTGCCAGCGACGAAGAGTGGGACACGTTTCACTCTAACATCTTTGTTACCGATCGCGGCGTCGAAATTTCGGACGCAGAGGGCCATCAGAAGTTTGGCGTCAACGTGCGCTGGAATGTGGAGGGATTCGGCTACATTTACATGACCGCCGACAACGGCGGCGAGTTCTATCAATTGCCGGCAGCCGGCCAGACCCGCGAATTCAATCTCAACTTCGAGCTGGCGAAGTCGCGGCTATGGCGCAATCGCTCGCGCGTGGAAAAGTTCGCGAAGGATGGCTTTACGCCGGAGCGCGATACGCGCGCGTTTCTCGATCTGAGCGATGAGTATTTCACCGACGCCGAAAAAGCCTCGGATGAAGAGAAGCGCGGCGCGCTTTCCCAAAGGGCGCTGTACTATGCCATGTGGGCCGCTGAAAAGCTGGAGTTGGGAAAAGCGTGGTTCGATATCAAACGCGACGGCGACCGTCCAAACTTTTTCATGGGTTGCGATACCAAAGGCTACCCGCGCATGGATCGCGAGCTCTTCCTCGATCTGTTCACGCGCGCATTTAACTACGCGACGATCACGCACTATCTGCCAAGATTTGAAAAGGAGGAAGGCCTGTACGACTATGCGATGCGGGACGAGCAGGTGCGCCTCCTGCGAGAGCGCAAAGTCACCGTTGAGGGAAGGCCGGTCTTTTGGGCGGATGACTGTTGCTCCCCCGATTGGCTGAAAAACAAAACTTACGATCAACTTCTCAAGTACGTCGAGAAACACACCCGGGAAGTGGTAGGACATTATGGCGGCAAGATATACGCCTGGGAGATCATCAACGAGGCGCACGACCCGGGTAATGCCCTGGGTTTGAAACCGGATCAAATGGTCGAGATCGCCAGACTTGGATGCGAAGTCGCCAAAGACACCAATCCCAAAGTGCACCGGCTCATCAACAACTGCTGCGTGCAAGCCGATTACGTACAGCTCAGGGTTTGGAAGCCGGATGAAAAGCGCTTTCCGATCATCACCCCACACCAGTTTATTAAAATGTGTCACGAAGCCGGAGTGGATTTTACCATCACGGGACAGCAGCTTTATTACCCCTACACCAACCGCGACCTCGCCGACATCATCCGCATGACAGAGCGATTCGAGAAATTTGGCAGACCGGTGCAGATAACGGAAATCGGCGCGACCTCCGGCCCGACCACAGAAACCATCAATTCCGGGGAACTGGGCCTGCCGACGCATCCGCCTGACTGGCACCGTCACTGGGATGCCGACTTGCAGGCGCAGTGGCTGGAAGAAATTTATACAATACTCTTTAGCAAGCCATGGATCGAAGCCATCAACTGGTACGATTTCGTCGATCCGTATTCGTTCCTCAAAAATGGCGGGCTGCTCAGCTCGCCAACCGGGGAGGCCAAGCCAGCCTACCAGCGGCTGCTCGGGCTGCGGGAAAAGTGGCGCGCGGCCACGAAATCGTAATTAAGTCATGTAAAACAAATGAGGAGAAGATGATATCACGCAGAGATTTTCTAAAAGGCGGCGCCGCAGGTGTATCAGCGCTGGCAACCGCATCCCTGGTTCCCGGGTGGCGAAGCGTGTACGCCTCCACCCAGAGCGATCTGGTGTTCAAGCTCTATCCGCATCACTGGATGCCGGAAGTGAAATTTGCGTACGCTGCTGATGAAATGGACGACCCGTTCAAATCGGCAACACAGGTTACCCAAGAAGGCATCGTTGTCCCAAAGGAAATGAGCGACCGTCGCTTTTCCGTTAACGCACGCTGGTTCGTCCCCGGCTTCGGGTTTGTCAATCTTGCAGCCGACAATGCCGGTGAATATTATTCCGCGAAAGACTTTGTTTCCACTAAAAGTCGCGTTTTGAATTTCGAATTTGCGCGCAGCCGTGTGTCGCGCAATGAACGCATTCGCATGCAATACGAGAATGCCGGGACGAAATTCTCGTCCGAGGCGCGTCACCTGCTTGCTCTCTCCGATGAGTTGTTTGACGACGCGCAGAAAAAACAACATGACGGTGAGCGGTGTGCGCGACTGGCCGACCAGGCGTTGCACTACGCGTTAGGGGCCGGTGAAAAAATGGAATTGGAAAGGGCGGCCAGCGCCACCGAACAATGGCCGCGTACGGACAACGTCTATTTTGGCTGCGAGAGCCGGCAATACATCTGGGCCAAGTCCGAAGAATTCACGAAGCGATTTGTGGAGCTGTTTAATTTCGCCACCGTCACTCATTATGTCTGGGATACCTGGTACGAACTTTTCGAACCCAGCGAGGGCGAATACAACTGGGGAGTCAAAGATAACATCGTCAACTGGCTGGGGAAAAACAACATCACGATTCAGGGTCGACCATTGTTTTGGTTTCATCCCAGCGTGACGCCGGATTGGCTGAAAAACAAGAATCTGGATGAAGTGAAAAGATACGTCGAGCGCCACACCCGCGACGTCGTGAGTCATTACGGCGATCGCGTGCTGCAGTGGGAAGTGGTGAACGAATATCACGACTGGGGAAATATTCACGATCACACCCCGGAGCAGATCACCGACATCGTTCGCCTCGCCTGCGACAAAACTAAAGAGGTCAATCCCCATGTGACGCGCATCATCAACAATTGTTGTTTGTGGGCGGAGTATGCAGCCATGGGGCGACGCGCCCGGGCCGACGCGACTCGTCCGCAGCGCTCGGCCCGCAAGTTCATCGAGGATTTGCTGAACGCTGGCGTCGATTTCGATGTCATCGGCATTCAGATCTATTTTCCGCGCCGGGACTTGTCGGACATCGTGCGCATGGTCGAACGCTTCGAGAGATTCGGCAAACCAATTTATATCACCGAGATCGGGGCATCCGCCGGGCCACTGCAGCAGGCCATCGCCACCGGCGAACAGACGTTACCCACGGAGCCGTATGATTGGCATCGCTACTGGGACGAGGAATTGCAGGCCGATTGGCTGGAGCAAGTTTATACGCTGTATTACAGCCGCCAGTCCATCAAGGCCATCAACTGGTATGATTTTTCCAATTTTCGACCCTTCATTCACAATGGCGGTTTGGTGCGCGAGGATTGCTCCACAAAGGCGTCCTTCCATCGGCTCAAGAATCTGCTGCAGAAGTGGAATCGCTTGCCGGGGGAAGTAAATGGAGTGATGGAGTGATGGAGTTTTGGATTAATGGATCGATGTAATTTTGTTTTCACATTATTCCCTTAGTCCGATTGAATAGTCCTTAATTTGGCTTTAAATGTAAGAAATAAAATGAAACGCGCGCCACTGTTGATCCTGTTCATCCTGTTTTCATGTTCAGGAGTCAAATTCCAACAAGTTGACTACCATAACTTCTGGCTTTTCACTTCCTACGAACCCAATAGACTTTCAGATATTATTGGAACCTATATATATCAAGTTCTGGCTTTAGCGGTGAAAAGCTCATCTTAAATCCGGACTCAACTTTCCATTTTAGTTGGTTCTTTGATCTTTACGATCCAAATGAACCTTATGCCAGCAAAGGTAGATATTATGTACGTCGAGACACTCTCATATTAG
>DASWHH010000457.1:0-5649 GCA_036398295.1 bacterium | reverse complement strand
GATGAAGGACTGAAAATCAAGAAAAAGGGAAGAAAACTTCTTCCCTATGATGTAGATCTTAGATTTCTCGATGAGCCTGATTAAGAGCGGAAACTGCGCTACCACCGAAAATGCGCGAAGGCCTTGTTGGCTTCTGCCATTTTGTGGGTGTCCTCGCGCTTCTTAATGGAATTACCCTCCTTATTCGAAGCTGCAATCAGTTCATCCGCAAGCTTGTCCGCCATCGATTTACCTGATCGGCTTTTAGAATAGCCAATGATCCATCTGATAGCGAGAGCTTGTTTGCGATTGGGGCGCACCTCCATGGGAACCTGGTAAGTGGCACCGCCAACACGCCGAGATCTTACCTCCAAAATCGGCTTCACATTCTCCATTGCTTTTTCGAAAATCTCGAGTCCATTCTTTTTGGTTCGCTGCTCAATAATATCAACGGCAGAATAAAAGATCTTTTCCGCCACACTTTTTTTGCCCTCTTCCATCAAGCCATTGATAAACTTTGTCACCAATACCCTGTTGTATTTGGGATCTGGCAAAACCGACCTCTGCTCCGCACTCTTTCTTCTTGACATATTTTGGGTGCCCGGTTAATTAACTCTTACTTTTTGTACCATACTTCGAGCGGCCTTGATGACGATCCTGCACGCCACTGGTATCGTACACACCACGCACGATATGATAGCGTACCCCCGGCAAATCCTTAACCCTTCCCCCGCGAATCAAAACAATCGAGTGCTCCTGAAGATTATGGCCCTCGCCGGGTATGTATGCCGTTACCTCAAAGCCGTTGGTCAAGCGGACGCGCGCCACTTTTCGCAACGCCGAATTAGGCTTCTTCGGTGTTGTCGTATAAACGCGCGTACAAACTCCACGTCGTTGGGGGGAACCCGTCAACGCCGGTGCTTTGTTTTTTCGCGCGATTTTCTTCCGCCCGATCTTAATGAGCTGATTTATTGTTGGCAATCTATAACCCTTAAATTAAAGAACTCAAATATAATTAACCAATCCAAAAAATGCAACTAATATTTACATTAATTTTAAGATCCTACAGCCACGCAGCAATCCTCATCCAACCGCGGTTCGATATTTGTCTTCCACTCGATGAATTTCCGCATC
Organism: bacterium; assembly: GCA_036398295.1. GTDB lineage: Bacteria > Zhuqueibacterota > Zhuqueibacteria > Oceanimicrobiales > Oceanimicrobiaceae > DASWHH01. Next base: position 4,536 of record DASWHH010000457.1, on the reverse strand, counting down.
CTGCTCGCCGCTCGATTCAGGGGAGACAACCCGGATCTTCTTGAACTTGTTCAAGCCCGTACCCGCCGGAATGAGATGCCCCATGATGACATTTTCCTTCAAACCGAGCAGCCGGTCGACTTTGCCCTCGATTGAAGCGTCGGTCAACACGCGCGTGGTCTCCTGGAATGAGGCTGCCGAAATAAAACTTTCGGTTGTCAGTGATGCTTTCGTGATTCCCAACAACAGCGGTTGAAAGGTCGCCGGATGAGTAGACCTGAAGGTCGCCGGCTTCTTGCCCGCCTCCTTGAGCTTCTTGTTTTGGCGCTCGACATCCTCGGTGTCGAGAAGCTCTTCAACCTGCAACTTGGAATCACCCGAATCGAGAATCACGACCTTGTTTTGAATTTTTTCATTTTCATCCAAGAAAGTGATTTTGTCGACCTGGTCACCCTCAAGATACACGGTGTCACCCGGGTCCTCGATTTTTACTTTTTGCAGCATCTGCCGCACAATTACTTCAATGTGCTTATCGTTGATGCGAACACCCTGAAGGCGATACACTTCCTGGATTTCGTTAACCAGGTACTCCTGCACCTTATTCGGCCCCATGATGTTTAAAATGTCTTCAGGTGCAACGCTGCCTTCGCACAATTTCTCACCCGCTTGGACGTAATCGCCTTCATGAACCAGCACGTGCTTACCATAGGGGATCAGATAGACCTTTTCTTCCTGGCCATCTCTCGACACGACGCTGACCTTACGAATGCCGCGTCGAATTTCGCCAAACTTCACCAATCCATCGATCTCGCTGACAACCGCCGGCTCCTTCGGCCGTCGCGCTTCAAACAACTCCGCCACGCGCGGCAAACCGCCGGTAATGTCACGGGTCTTAGCAATCTCCCGCGGTATCTTGGCCAGCACTTCGCCGGCTGTTACCTTTTGTCCGTCCTGCACTTGCAGATAGGCGCGCGTGGGCAGGATGTAATTGCTAAGCTTTTTGTTGCGATCGTCAACAATGTAAATTTGCGGACTGAGGTTGCGATTGCGCGTCTCAATAATAACGCGGTGCTTCAAACCGGTGGTCTCGTCGAGTTCCTCCCGGAAAGTCACGCCTTCCTTGAGATCTGCATATTTGACCGCGCCGTCATGATTTGATAGAATACTGGTTGAAAATGGATCCCACTGAAATACCACAGTCCCTTTATCAACTGCCGCATCCTCTTTGACGGTAATTTGCGCACCGTAGGGCACTATGTATTGTGCCATGACGCGGTTATTCTCATCGATAACCTTTAATTTTCCGTTTCGGCCCACCGCAACGCGCGAACCGTCTGTTTGTGTGATATACTTGATGTTTTCAAACTTGACTTTACCCGCCTGCTTAGCGGTGACTTGGGATTGCGCCGCAATGCGCGAGGCTGTACCACCGATGTGAAATGTACGGAGGGTCAACTGCGTTCCGGGTTCACCAATTGATTGCGCAGCCATCACGCCAACGGCCTCACCGATTTCAACGAGCTTGCCGGTTGCCAAATTGCGGCCATAGCAATTGGCGCAAACGCCGCGTTTGGCCTCGCAAGTGAGCACCGAGCGAATCCGCACAGCTTCGAGGCCGTTATCGGAAATCTTATCGGCCATGTCTTCATTGATCAGAGTGCCGGCCTCGACGATAACGTCCTGGGACTCGGGATCGAACACGTCTTCTGCTGCGACTCGCCCCAAAATGCGATCACGCAGCGGCTCGATGATTTCCTCGCCTTCCTTAAGATCACCGATGCTGATCCCTAAAATGGTGTTACAGTCAATCTCGGTAATGATCACGTCCTGGGCGACGTCCACCAGACGGCGGGTTAAATATCCAGCGTCAGCAGTTTTCAGCGCCGTGTCCGCCAACCCCTTGCGGGCGCCGTGAGTGGAGATAAAGTATTCCAGCACGGTCAATCCCTCGCGGAAATTCGCCGTGATGGGATCCTCGATAATTTCGCCCATTTGACCGGTCATTTTTTTCTGCGGCTTAGCCATCAGGCCGCGCATACCAGCCAATTGTCGAATTTGCTCTTTTGAGCCACGGGCGCCCGAATCCGCCATCATGTAAATTGGGTTGAATCCGCCGCGCTCCTTTTCAAGGTGTGTGAACAATTTATCAGCGACATCACCCGTGGTGTGAGTCCAAATATCGATAATCTTGTTATAACGCTCGCCATCGGTGATCACACCCTTTTCATACTGATTTTGAATCGTCGTTACTTTTTTGGTCGCGTCCTCCAACAACGCCGGCTTTTCTGCGGGAATACGCACATCATCGATGCCAACCGTTACACCCGATTTCATGGCGTAATAGAATCCCAACGCCTTGAGGTTATCCAAAAAAATCGCGGTGGGATAATTGCCGAGATGTTTGTAAACATCGGCGGCGATTTCTTCCATGCGCCGCTTGGTGAGCAATTCATTTACATAGGAAATGCCTTTGGGGAGAACACGATTGAAAATGACTCGTCCGGTTGTGGTTTCAATGAGCTTGCCCGCAACTCGTACTTTGATTTTTGCGTGCAGACCAAGTTTGCCGTCGTTGTGTGCGATCAGTACTTCGTCTGTCGATGAATAAAGCCCGCCCTCACCTACATCGCCTTCTTTCATTTTGGTGAGATAATAAGTCCCCAATACGATATCCTGGCTGGGTATCGAAAGCGGCCTTCCGTTTGCGGGAGAAAGGATATTGTGACTGGATAACATCAGCAGACGTGTCTCGATTTGGGCATAGTAAGAAAGCGGTACATGCACGGCCATTTGGTCGCCATCAAAGTCCGCGTTGAACGCTGCACAGACCAACGGATGGACCTGGATAGCTTTGCCTTCGATCAAAATCGGCTGGAACGCCTGAATGCCAAGCCGGTGCAGCGTCGGTGCCCGGTTCAACAAAACCGGGTGATCATCAATAATTTCTTCCAGAATGTCCCAAACTTCGGCGCTGCGTTTATCCACCAGTTTCTTAGCGCTCTTTACTGTTTTGACCATACCGCGTTCGACCAATTTGCGAATGACAAACGGCTTGAACAATTCGAGCGCCATCTCCTTGGGGAGACCGCACTGATGCAGTTTCAACTCTGGTCCAACGACAATTACCGAGCGGCCGGAATAGTCGATGCGTTTACCTAATAGGTTCTGCCGGAAGCGCCCCTGTTTGCCACGCAGCATATCCGAGAGCGACTTCAGCGGACGATTGCCATCGCCACGCACAGCTGCCGTTTTGCGTCCGTTGTCAAACAACGCATCCACCGCTTCTTGCAGCATGCGTTTTTCGTTACGGAGGATGACTTCCGGTGCCTTGATTTCGATGAGTTTCTTAAGGCGATTGTTACGAATAATCACCCGACGGTAAAGATCATTGAGATCGCTGGTGGCAAATCGACCACCCTCGAGAGGAACCAGAGGACGAAGTTCCGGAGGAATGACCGGGATGACCGACATCACCATCCACTCCGGACGATTGGTGCTTTTCTTAAACGCCTCGATGACACGAAGCCGCTTCAAGGCTTCGGTTTTGCGTTGCGCTGAGGTCTCCTCTTTGACCTGACGACGCAGTTGCAACGATAGAGTTTGGATTTCCGTCTTTTTCAGCAAATCAAGCACCGCTTCCCCACCAATCTTAGCGATAAACTCTTCCGAGCCTTCCGGGTCCTCGTCGTTGGAAGGTCCGGAGTATTCGCTCAGGATCTGGAAATACTGCTCTTCACTGATCAATTCCTTGGGCTTCAGGCCGCTCCGGCCGGGATCAATCACCACATAGGATTCGTAGTAAATGATCTTTTCCAGTTCTTTTGAGCTCATGCCCAGAATGTAGCCGATTTTCGAAGGCAAGGACTTCCAAAACCAGATGTGAACCACCGGCACCGCGAGGGAAATGTGTCCCATCCTTTCCCTGCGAACGCTCTTGGTGGTTACTTCCACGCCACAGCGATCGCAGATGATGCCTTTGTAACGAATGCGCTTGTACTTGCCGCAGTGACACTCCCAGTCGCGCACGGGCCCGAAAATCTTTTCACAGAACAATCCGTCTTTTTCCGGTTTAAACGAACGATAGTTAATGGTTTCGGGCTTGGTTACCTCACCATACGACCGCTCTAGAATTTTATCTGAAGATGCCAAACTGATTGAAATCGCATCAAATCGCTTTCTTGCTGTCTTGTCAGGTCTGGTTAAATAAGCCAAGGTTAGACCTCCAATTTATTTTTGCCTGAGATTACAACTCGAATTCAAGTGCACGTGGATGAGAAATGCCGAATCAGGGCTTGCCGTTTCCTTTTTCCAGCAATTCCACATCGAGTCCCAGCCCCTGCAATTCACGAATCAAAACATTGAAAGATTCCGGCAAACCGGGTTCGGGTAAATTATCACCCTTGACGATAGCTTCGTACACCTTCGAACGTCCACGTACGTCGTCGGATTTCACGGTCAATATTTCCTGAAGCGTATGCGCGGCGCCGTAGGCTTCCAGGGCCCACACTTCCATTTCGCCAAAGCGCTGACCGCCAAACTGAGCCTTGCCGCCCAATG
>DASWHH010000456.1:0-3673 GCA_036398295.1 bacterium | reverse complement strand
CAGGTACTTGTTCCAATGCATGGTTCTTCCTCCAGTCTGATCGTGGGAATGCCGCGATGAAATGTAGAACCTACTTTCGAGAAATGCAAGTTTAAACATTTGCATGAGCTTCTCAATGAAGCAAATCTGAAACGAGCCCTTGCTCAAAATGATGCAGTGTCTGTCGGTAGTGCCTTTCCCGATCGAGTGCTGCCAAGTTTCACGCCGCCAACGCTTTGTCCAGATCGGTGATGAGATCTTGCACGTCCTCCAAACCCACCGAGATACGAATGAGATTTTCCGTGATGCCGGCTTCGATCTGCGCTTCCGGTGCCATCGAAGAATGGCTCATGGTTTGCGGATGTTGGATGAGCGATTCCACGCCCCCAAACGATTCAGTCAGGAAAAAAATGCTGGTGCCTTCAACCAGCGTCCGGGCTTTTTCGACGCCGCCCCGGACTTTGAAAGAAATCATTCCGCCGTAACCGCTCGTCTGTTTTTGAATCAGGTCGAACTGCGGATGACTGTCGAGTCCGGGATAATAGACTCTTTCAACCTGTGGATGATCCTCCAAAAAGTGCGCAATCTGCAGCGCCGATTTTTGATGTTCGCGCATGCGCAGGGGCAGAGTTTTAATGCCTCTCAAGATCAACCAGGAATCGAACGCGCCGAGGACCGCGCCGAGGGCGTTGGCAATGAATGCTACTTCTTCCACGTGGTAAGGGTGTTTACAAATGATGGCGCCGCCGAGCCCGTCGTTGTGGCCGCTCAAATATTTGGTAGCCGAGTGGATAACGAAATCGGCGCCGAATTGCAGGGGCTGCTGACAGCAGGGCGTGAGCAGCGTATTGTCAACGATGGTGAGCAGATCATGGGCGCGGGCCAATTCAACCACGTTTTGCAGGTCAACAATGTTGAACAGCGGATTGGACGGAGTTTCGATCCACAGCGCTTTGGTGTTCGGCCGGATTTCAGCGGCGATGCGATCGTTGACGGTCATCGGGATAAAACTGACCTCCAGTCCCGCGTGTTTCTTGAGGTGATTGAAGAGACGAATGGTGCCGCCGTAAACATCATTGCCGCAGATGATGTGATCGCCTTTTGCGAACCGACTGAGAATCGTTAATTCAGCGGCCTGGCCAGTAGCGAGCGCGGCACAATAGACGCCGCCCTCCAATGCCGCAAGATTATCCTCGAGGGCTTTGCGCGTCGGGTTGCCACAACGCGAATATTCGAATGGTCCTGGCTCACAAAATCCCTCGAACGCAAAGATGGTGCTTTGGTGGATGGGCGTGACAATCGCACGGGTGTAGGGATCTAATGTGACGCCAGCGTGAATCGCCTTCGTGTTGAATCCTAGCGAACGGATATTTTTTAGATGACCGTCTTCCGGCGTAGTCAGCTTTCCGTTTTTGCCATACGGCTTGGCGACGGCGACCGTGGGTTCAATTTGATCGATTGATGTTGACATTGACTATTCCCTCCTTTGGTTATGATTTAGCCTGAATAATTCATAAGTTTTCAAAAAAATGGCTCTATCCATCCGATCTTATGGATCTTACACCATAAGCGGCCAAAAAACTTTTTCTTTAGCACATTTCAAAGTGGTGGCAGTTTTGAGCTTAAAGGCTACACGTTGGGCAAATTCATGAATTATTCAGGTTAGTAAAGCTGTACCACGCCTCACGTTTGAGATTTCACGTTGACATATCATGAGCGCATCAAAAGTTCTCTTCGATTTTGCCCAACCAATCGTGAGCCACAAGGCTTTCAACATGCTTATCTTCTTTGTGGCCTCGCGCTGCAACTCCGGGTGCAGAACTTGTTTTTACTGTGACAGTCTCAACCAGCACGGCGATTTGACTTTCGACGAAATCCGCAAAATATCCTCGACGATGCCTAACTTCGAAAAGTCATCTCAAATTCGAAGCGAGCCGAGAGAGATTTTCTTGGCTGGAAGTCACTCAAGTGCGGAAAACGCAAACCGAAATCCGGAAACCGGAAACCGAGTAGGCTGAAAGACATTCTTGATGAAGCATTACGGAACGCTCTTCAATTTTACGTTAATGGTACTTTTAAGCGGTTGTGAGGGAGAACACCCCGCCAATCTCGGCATCGCCAACGGACAATTCGCGCCTTGTCCGGATTCGCCCAATTGCGTATCCAGTCAGAGCAAAGATGAGGCGCACATGATTGAGCCGTTGCCCTACGTCGGCTCGGTAGATTCAGCGCGTCAGGTTCTGGTCAAGCTCATCGAGTCGATGCCGCGTACAAAAATCGTAACGCAAACTGAAGCTTATGTTCATGTTGAGTTCACCATCACGGTTATGAGATTTGTGGACGATGTGGAATTCGGTTTTGATGACACCAATAAAATCATCCACGTGCGTTCGGCCTCGCGGGTAGGATATTGGGATTTTCGTGTTAATCGACGGCGCGTGGAAAAAATCAGAAATTTGTGGCAACAGAAATTCACTGCGGAATCACACGGAAACGACATCGATTGACTTGTCATGCCCGAAGGCCTCGGTCGGGTATCCAGCATCTATCACAAATGGATTCCCGCCAAACTTGTACCCGCATGTTTTTAGCGGGTAAGCACGCGGGAATGACACTGGCTCATAAAGCACCAACTCTGGAATTGATCGTTAAAATCTGCGGCAAAATAAAAATAAGGAGACGAGACCTATGAAGAATCGCATTGAGAAAGACACGATGGGAACCATCGAGGTGCCGGCGGACCGCTACTGGGGCGCACAAACCCAGCGTTCGTTGGAGAATTTCAAAATCGGTGGGCAGAAGATGCCCATTGAAGTGATTCACGCGTTCGCCATTCTCAAAAAAGCTGCCGCCCTCACCAACCTCGACTGTGGCGTGCTGCCCAAAGACAAAGCCGACATCATCGCCAGAGTGTGCGACGAAATTCTCGCCGGCAAGTTAGACGACCATTTTCCGCTGGTGGTGTGGCAGACCGGATCCGGCACGCAGAGCAACATGAACGTCAACGAGGTGATTTCCAACCGCGCCATTGAAATTCTGGGCGGCGAGATGGGATCGAAGAAACCCATTCATCCCAACGACGACGTCAACAAGTCGCAGTCCTCGAACGACACTTTTCCGGCGGCGATGCACATCGCTGCCTATCGGCTCCTCACTCAGCGCACCCTGCCGATGTTGCAGGAGCTGCACGGCACCCTCGCCGCTAAATCCAAAGCGTTCATGAAAATCGTGAAAATCGGCCGCACCCATTTGATGGACGCGACGCCGCTGACGCTTGGCCAGGAATTCTCGGGCTACGCTTCGCAGGTGGATCACGGCATCCGCGCCATCAAACATACGTTGCCGCATCTTTCGGAACTGGCATTGGGTGGAACCGCCGTCGGCACGGGCATCAACACGCCAAAAGGCTTCGCCGACAAAGTAGCGAAGAAAATCGCTGATCTGAGCGGATTGCCGTTCATCACGGGCGAAAACAAATTCGAAGGACTGGCCTGCCACGACGCCATCGTCGAGGCATCCGGCGCGCTCAAGACCGTCGCCTGCGGCCTGATGAAGATCGCCAACGACATCCGGCTGCTGGCCTCCGGACCGCGCTGCGGCATCGGCGAGATTCTGATTCCGGAAAATGAACCCGGTTCCTCCATCATGCCGGGCAAGGTCAACCCCACGCAATGTGAAGCCATGACGATGGTGT
>DASWHH010000455.1:0-8639 GCA_036398295.1 bacterium | reverse complement strand
TGGTGAACACGCGGCTGTTGCTGCCATCGCGATTCATAACGTAAAGTCGAGTGACCTGATAACCTCGATAACGGTCATCGAAGCCGGTGTAAACGATCCACTTTCCGTCCGGAGAGACGACCGGGGAATTGTCCGGTCCTTTGCGGGCAGTGAGGGCGCGTACGCTGCCGTCGCCGAGAGCAAACTCGTACACCTCGCTGTCCAGGGGATCATGCTCAAAGTCGGGTTTGCGGTTGGCGGACATAATTAGAAATTTGCTGTCCGGCGTCCACACCGCCTCGCCGCCGAAGAAGCCGAAGCCGCCGTGATAGTAATCGCCGCTGGAAATTTGGCGCGGCGTCCCGCCCTCGGATGGAATCACAAACAGTTGGGTGTAGCCGGGTTTGATGTAACCAACCCTATCCCAGCGATAAGTGAGTTTGTCGATGATTTTCGCGGGCTCGGCCCACTCGGCGCCTTTCGGCGGCGTCGGCAAATCGGCCAGTTTGTAGGGACTGTCCGGCACCAGCATGGTGAAGGAAATGTATTTGCCATCTGGCGACCAGGCCAGTCCGGCTGGGGGATTCTGCAGGTTGGTGAGTTTGGCGTCCTGCCCGCTGCTCAGCCACATTTTATAGATTTGCGGCGAGTCGTCGCGATCCGAGATGTAAATTAGCTGTTTGCCGTCGGCTGACCAGCGCGGCGAACTGTCGTGGTAATTACCGCTGGTGAGCGGACGATGGTCGCTGCCGTCAAAGTCAATAATCCAGAGATTGGAGAATTTCGTATCAGACATAATATCGCTAAACTGGCGCACGTAAACGATTTTTCCGCCATCGGGTGAGATTTGCGGATCGGTTGCCAGTTCTAAATCGAAGAGGTCCGCGGCATCAAAGCGACTAGAGTGATCGTTGGCAAAGAGGCTCACAGCGGCCTCAGCGAGTATCAGGGCTGCGATTGCCACCGCCACTCTCACGTGATTTCTCATCGTTCACCTCCATATAAAGTTCGTACCTGCCTAAAAAATTCAGCCGGTAACTTTTGTTTGAAAAGTCCGTTTATAATTCAAAGTTTCGCACTTCTCAGCGGTCCCGGGTTTCCTAAAAAGATGTGTTTTTCATAGCGGTGAAAAGAATAAAATAGAAAATGAGAATGGTCTTACTATTTTAGACTTTTTGACATAAAGGCTCGCGGAAGCTGGCACTTTCAGCGAGCAGGTACAAAAGGATTGGACAGCCTTTTACCGACCGAACCAATATATCATTTCGCCTGGCGTTTGTCAAGCGACTCCTGTGGCGTTTGGTTCGCCCCCGACTGTCACCATTTTTGTACCAACCTTTTTGCGATCGACTTTTTGTTACGCTAAGACCCGGCGTAGTTATCAAACCAAACTAAATAAAAATGCTCATTGAGAGCGGCCACTCCCAATGAGCAGGTGTAAAAGGACCTGATAGCCCTTTGTACTGGTGCAATATATCATTTTCCTCGACGAATGTCAATAATTTGCTGTCTCGCCTTTTACACCTCCAGTTCATCCTTTAACTCGGAGGTGATTCATGCACGCCAGTGTCATTGGTATGCGGGCTGCGAGACAACATCGCAGTCGTTACAATTCCATTCTATCCTTTTTTGCCGTTTTCGTAATCTTATTGCTTTTCCGGACGGAGAGCTTTGCCAGACCGAGCGGCAGCGATCCTAATTCGTACTTTATCGAAATCCTCACCTTCGGGAGCGCGAAACAGCCCGGCACAACCTTTATGGAAATATTTGTTGGCCTGCCCACGCAGAAGCTGCAATACCTGCGTACGGCTTCAAACTTTCGCGCCAATTATGAACTCGCCGTCACCCTCCTGAACGGGATGGGGCATGAAGTGCAACGCGCAATTTATATCGATTCCGTGGATGCCGAACCGTCTGCGGCGATCCTTAACGTGAACCTGCATCGCCTGCGCTATTCGTTTGAAGTTCCGCCGGCCAATTATCGAGTCGAGTTCAAGCTGACGGATTTGAACTCGCTGTCCGGATTTCGTTTCTTTAAGAACATCACGGTGCCCGATTACAACGGCGCCGATTTAACGATCAGTGATATGCAATTGTCGCACTCGATGATCCGTTGCAATGAGACTTCGGCGCTGGTCAAGAATAGCTGGAAAATTGTACCTAACATTCTGCGTGTCTTCACGAACGAAGACAAGAACCTGAACGTTTATAGCGAAGTTTACAACCTCGATTTCCGTCTCGATCGCGCGAATAAGGGATTCGCTACCACGTATTTCATTCGCGACGAGCGCGGCTGTGATGTGCGTTCGCTGGAACAGGTGCATCAGAAGCCCACAAATGCCACGGTGTTGACCGCGCGTCTTCCTATAGACGATCTCGATTCGGGATTGTACCAACTGATTTTGAAAGTAAGAGATTTTGACAGTGGACGGGTCGTTGAAAAATCGACCACCTTTCGCATGAGCAATCCGCTGGCCTTGTGAATCTAACAAAAATGGGCTGTCCCAAAAGTTCCAAAATCAGAGAAAATCTTCATGCTGAGCGAAGTCGAAGCATGAAGATTTTCAGCACGTTAAGTCATCCCTCGACTCCGCTCGGGATGAAGGAAACGGCACTTTGTGGACAGCCCCCTGCCTGCGCAGACAGGGATTGGTGGATTTATGAAATGCAGGCACCATTAATCCAGTTACCCAGCAATCCATGAATCCATCAGAATTAATAGCCTTAACCGTGACCATCAACGAAACTGAATACAGCAAACACAAAAACGCGGCTACTCTCAACAGTCGCTACGAAACTTAGCAATTTCATTAGCCGTTTTCTCAAGCTAATTAGCGCTCTTCCCACCTCCCACCCGTGGACGACCATCTTTGTCTTCGCTGCCGTGGCGGCATTCGGCGGGTACATCTATTTTTTTCGCTTGAAGATTGTCACCGACCGCAGCCAGCTTGTCAATCAGAATCTTGCCGCCAACCAATCCTACCAGCGTTATCGCCAGGCCTTTGGCGACGATGATTCTTTGGTGCTGGTTTTGCGGGCATCCGGCGACGATTCGCTAACCGGCCTGCCCCTCCTTCCGGACCGTCGGCAGCGTCAACAGATGAAATCGGTGGCGGCGGAATGGACAAAAAAACTGAGAGCGCGTCCTGACCTCTATCCCAAAATCTATGATCGCATCGATTGGTCAGAGATGGGTGCCCTGGCCTTGCTCTACGTGCCGAAGGATGATCTTCAAAAACTCAGCACTGGACTTCGCCAAATCGCACCGGAGTTACGAGACTGGGCAACAGCGGCCAAGTTGGAGACTCTGCTGGCACGCTTCAACCAGGCTACGCGTTCGGAGCGCCTCGCTAACGATCCGCAGCAGGTCGCTTTCTTTCTCGAAGCCATCGAACAAATGTTTGTGTGGATGCGGGACGAATTGCAGTCATCCGCAGACGCCCAGAATGGCCGCCTGCAAAAAAACCTGCTGGCTTTGCTGAGTTCCGGCGGATTTGATGCTGAGGGATTCTTTTTTAGCAGCGATGGCCTCCTGCTGACCGTTTTTGCCAGCGCGTCCGGCAATTCCAATCAATCGAATCGGTACCAGGAAGTGGTTGAATTCGCAGAGGGCGCATTGCGCGCGACAATTGCGGAACTACCCAATCCCGCCATTGCAGGCGGGTTGGCGGGCATGCCGGCGCTTGAATACGAAGAGATGAAAACTACCCAGCGCGACTTTGCCCGCAGCACCATCATCGCCCTCATCCTGGTGACGGCGCTGTTCATGTGGGGCTTCCGCAGTGTCAACCGGCCCGCCCTCGCCGGGATTTGTTTGTGCATGGCCATTGGGATAACGTTCGCCGTGGTCTGGCTGGTGATTGGCCATCTCAATTTATTGGCGATGATTTTCACGGTCATTCTGGTATCGCTGGGAATCGACTTCGCTATCCATTTTGTGACCCATTACGAAGCCGCGCTTAACGCCGGACTTTCACCGGCCAACGCGATCTCCCATACCTACGCCACAGTGAGCAGCCCGTTGTGGATGGGCGGCATGACCACCGGCGCGGCATTTTTTTCAGCATATTTTACTGAGTTCGCGGGGCTTTCTGAACTGGGCTTCATTGCAGGCGCAGGTCTGCTCATCTGCTTCCTGTGCATGTTCATCCTTTACCCGGCCATGCTGTTTCTTTTGGACACTCGGTTTCCGCCACGCCTCCGACCGCGTCGCCCGGATTTATCCGAAAACTTCCTGACCCACGAGCTTTACCAAAAAACCAGGCGACCGGTTTTGTACCGCATTATTCTTGCGGCGGCGTTGGCGGTGATTCTAATCTCATTCATTTTCGGGCAGTACCATTTCGACACCAATTTGCTGAACCTGCAGGCCGAGCACGGCAGCATCAATCGCTGGCAGAGACTGCTTTTCGAAGTCGATGACCGTACAACCTTCGCCATCAGCACGTTCGAAAATCGCCAGGCCATGGAAAAAATCCGGGCGCAGTTTGATGCTGAACCTGACCTGGTGCGCCGAACCGAGAGCCTTTACCCAAATCATGAGGCCGAGAAGCGGGCTCTGCTTGCCGATGCCGGCGCCGCGCTTGCAGACGTTATCTTTGCGCCGACCGACGAGATTTCTCTTTTTGGTGTTAAGCGTGAGATTTGGGGTTTTCGCCAGACCATCCGGCGTTTTCGAGCGGCCAATCCCGCAGTGCAATCCGTCCTGGCCGATCTCGATCTCGCTGTAGACAGCCTTTATCGGGTGCTGGCCAATCTCGAAGATTCTCTGGCCGAAGAAAAACTCGCGGAACTCCAAAATAAGATCTACGAATTCGCGGTCGATGGCCACAAGAAAGTACTGGGCTATCTTCGTCCCAGTCCTTTCTCAGTCGAGCACATCCCGGAATTAATGCGCGAGCGGTTTCTCGGCAATGATGGCACGCTGGCGCTCATCGCTTATCCCACTAAAAATACCTGGAATCGGGGCAACTTAGACGAATTTGTTGAACGCGCCCGGCGCATCCATCCCGATGTCTTTGGGGAAATTGTTGCGCTTTATGAAAACGGCCGCTCGCTCATCCGCAGTTTCTTGCTTGCTGCCGCTTATTCGCTGGTCGCCATATTTTTGCTGATTGTGCTGTGGTCCCGCTCAATCCGTTCTACCTTGCTTGCCATGCTCCCGCTGCTGGCGAGCCTCGGCTTGCTCCTGGGATTTATGAAATGGGGGCCGCGGCCCACGCCGTGGAATTTTGCCAATTTCTTCGGATTGCCAATTTTGATTGGCATCGGCGTGGATAGCGGTATTCACCTGGTTCACGCCTGGAAACAATCTAGTGTCAACACGTTGTTGGCGGCCGGGAAAGCCGTATTTTTCAGCTCAGCGACCTCGCTGATTGGCTTCGGAATACTGTCCACTAGCCATCACCTTGGCGTCGGGTCGCTGGGGTACATTCTTTTTTGGGGAATCGCGTTTTGTCTGATCATTTCACTCACATTGCTACCCGTAGCGCTGAAGGTATTTATTAAACCGGGATTCCAAGATGTCCAAAACTAGCAATCGCATCACTGTCGTCACCGCACTTTTCCTTCCTGTCCTGGCCCTTTCTCAAAACTCGCAGCCGATGAATTTTCTGATAGTCAAACCGGGCGATCCCGGCGCCGTCTCAGATTTGGCAACCGGCTATCTCGAAACCATCGCCAACTATTTCACCACGCATACTCCTTGCTTTCAGGGCAAGAACTTGCATGGCTGGATCGCCAACCATCCCGATTCCGCGGTGCTCCTGATGAAAACCAGGCCTTACGTGATGGCCTATGTTCCCGTGGGATTTTATCTTAAGTACCTGCACTCGCCTAATCGGCCCGCGACCCCGATTGCGCAAGCACCGCGCTTTGGCAAAAATGCCGAACGTTATTATGTCGTCACCACGAAGTCCGCTCCGGCCTCCACGGAGGCTCTCAAACGCAAAATCGTAATCACGAATTTTGGGGCAGATTGGGATTATTTGCGCCGGGTGGTTTTCCCCGATAACTTCCAACCGGGAGTAGACTTTGAATTGCGGGAATCCCAAAACCTGGCGGACGATCTGTTTCTACTGATTGAAAGTACAGGCAAAAACCCAGTTCAGAACGCCCCGGCGGCATTGTTATTGGATGAGGAACTCAAACATTTCTTTGAAGCGGATGATCTGGCCTGGCCGCAACTAAAGATTATCTGGACATCGGCCGCTTTGCCGCGCGATGTTTTCGTCCTCATCGGTGACAACTGGACCGACACCGACAAGCAGGGTGTGCTGGATTCCCTGTTGAAGATGAATCACGATCCTAAAGGTAAAGAGATGCTCGAACTGATGCAGTCTAACGGATTCACCAAAGTCGATACGGCCCTTTTGAGCTTTGCCAAGGAACAATATTTTTCAAAAGTGAAAACAGCTCGTTAATGCGTTATTTTATCGTTGATGCATTTATCATTGCATTATCCATGCTTTGGGGCATCGTGGGATGCAGTCCGAGGCAGGTTTCCTCTGTCCGGCAATCTGGAGAGACCGATCCGAATGCATGGTTAGCTCGTGCTGATTCGTTGTTCAATTCCACGCTCAAAAAATATGCCGACGTGCTCGAAGCCTACCAGGTTGTCAGGCAATCACAGAAAGAACTCTCAAATGACCATGCCAGGAAATATGAGGCGTTAACGCGCGCCGCTCTCTACGCCGTCTGGCTGGCTCTCCACGATAACGAACGCCGCGACATTCTCACGCACGCAAATGATGCAATAGCGTTATCAACACAAGCGGTTTTACTTAACAACGTTCGGGTCGAGGGATTCTATTATCGCGCCATCGCCACGGGATTGTTTGCAGAACAAAACAAAGCCTATGGCCGCTCCGCCATGAATGAAATTCGCTCCGATGGGGAAAGGGCCATTGAACTGGATCCGAAGTTTGATCACGCCGGCCCACACCGTCTGTTGGGCGCGTTTTACCTACGCGCGCCCGGCCCGCCAGCGGGATTTGGCAGCGTGCGCAAAGCCACCGCGCATTTAGAAAAGGCGTGCACGATATCGCCCGCCTATCCTGAAAACTTAATCTTTCTCGCAGAAGCCTATCTCAAATCGAACCGTTATGAGGAGGCGGGTCTACTGCTGGATCGTGCGCATTCCCTCGTCGGTACGGAGGGCAATCTCCTGGATCAGCAAAAGTGGCAGGAACAGTTGAATCAGCTTAAAATGAAAATTGAATGAGTCCACTGCACTATTCATAAACTTCTCACCGCAAGGGCGCTGAGAATGAACAACATGTTACTTACCATTGCCTTTGATTGCTCTCTATTTTGATCTTTGTTTTTCTGTTCCAATGAAAAATTATCTGCCGCCCAATGTTTTGTTGACATTTTCGATAATTTGCCTAAATTGAATTTGATTTTTGCGACACCTGAACCAAGCCCATCTGTTAGATAGCATAGTTTCTTCTGCTATTCTTAAACACCACACTGAAAAGAACGAACGTCACTTCACAGGAGGAGACAATGGGGAGGAGATCTGGACTCAATAACAATTTCGCGTTTACGGTCCTCGCAATTGTTTTTTTCGTGATGCCATCCTCTCACCTATTGCCGCAGACCAAACCCATCGAGGGCATTCGTGAGAATACGCCACAGGTACATGCGCTGACCAATGCGAATATCGTTCAGGCCCCGGGACGGGCCCTCGATAAGGGCACCCTCGTCCTGCGGGATGGTGTCATCATCGCCGTGGGCGCTGAGGTAGCGATCCCGGCTGACGCTCGAATCTGGGATTACTCGGGATTAACGGTCTACCCGGGACTCATCGAACCGTACTCTCACCTCGGTTTACCTAAGGAAAAAAGCAGCGAACGCCCAGCGCCAGCGAACGAACCGGCGCAAGATCAAAAGACCGGCGTCGAACACTGGAACGAAAGGGTCAGGCCCAATCTTAACGTCGCTGAAGTCTATCAGCCCGGTGAAGAAGACCTAAAAAAATTGCGGAGCCTGGGATTTACCGCTGCCCTCATCGTACCCGATAAAGGCATCCTCTGCGGCGCCAGTGCCCTGGTTCATCTGGGCGATGGCGACCTTTCCCAGCAAATCCTGCGAGCCAATGTGGCGCAACACCTCGCACTAACGCGCGCCAGCATCCGTAACCGCAGTCGCTCCTACCCCAATTCGTTGATGGGCGCCATTGCTCTGATCCGCCAGACGCTGCTGGACGCCCAATGGTACGAACAAGCAAACGACGCCTACCAACTCAAGTCAGTCGGTCAAAAAAAGCCGGAAACTAACGAAGCTCTGGCGGCGCTCGCCCCGGTAATTCAACGCAACCAGCCGGTGGTATTTGAAATCGATAACGATTTGAACTTTTTGCGCGCGGAAAACGTCGCCAAAGAATTCGGGTTGAATTTCATGGTCCGCGGTTGTGGTGAGGAGTATCGGGTTTTGGAACAGATCAAAGCTTCCGGGGCGGCGATAATTCTACCCGTGAATTTCCCGGAAACCCCAAAAGTGGAAACCCCCGAGGATGCCCTGGCGGTCACGCTCGAAGAGTTGGGACACTGGGAAGCGGCCCCGAGTAATCCTAAATGGCTGCAAGAAACCGGTATCACCTTCGCCCTCACAACCGATGACTTGAAAAACCCTTCGGACTTCCCCGGGCGGGTTCGCAA
>DASWHH010000454.1:0-5368 GCA_036398295.1 bacterium | reverse complement strand
GGATGAGCGCACCAAGGCCGTACTGAGAGAATGGTGTGATGAAAACAACATCGAGGTTTTTTAGAATTGGCAATTGACAATTCGCCATTCACAATTATCAGTTATCCCTCAGCGTCCGCTCAAAATCTTCTGATGCGTATTTTCCGTTCCGAAGCTGCAACAAATTAGACAATAATCAATAGACAATAATCAATCTCTCAGCGCCTGTTCAAAATCCTCTAAAAGATCCTCAGTGGCTTCGATACCCACCGACATGCGCACCAGCCCATCGGTGATGCCGAGCTTGCGCCGATCTTCCGGCGACAAACCCGCGTGTGAAGTAATCGCCGGCCGCGTCAACAGCGACTCGACTCCGCCCAGACTCGGCGCGATGGTTGGCAGCGTCACTTTTTTCATAAATTGCTCGGCGGCCCGCAACCCATCTTTTCCGCGAAGCGGATCGGTACCCGACAATTCAAAACTCAACATACCGCTGAAACCGTCAAATAACTCCTTGGCGCGCGCGTGACCGGCGTGGCTGGTGAGTCCCGGATAATTCACTTTCGAAACCTTCGGATGTCGTTCCAAAAACAACGCAATTTTGAGAGCGCTTTCGTTGTGCTGCTTCATGCGTACGGCCAGCGTTTTCATGCCCCGATGCAGAAGAAAACACGCATGCGGATCCAACGAGCCACCAAGGTGATTGAGCTTGTGCGTGACTTTTTCAATCCATTCCGCGCGTCCGACGACGGCGCCGGCCACGATGTCGTTGTGGCCATTCAAATATTTTGTGCCGCTGTGCAGTAGCAAATCGAATCCCCATTCGGCGGGACGAAAGTTGATTGGACTCGCAAAGGTGTTGTCGATCATCGAAACCAGTCCGTGGGCTTTGGCAAATTTCGGCACCGCTTTCAAATCACCGACCTCCAGCAGCGGATTGGTCATGGTCTCCACGTAAATGGCTTTGCTATTGGGGTGCAGTTTTGCTTTCCAGGAGTCGGGATTTTCGGCATCGATAAAGTCATACTCAATGCCAAACGCTGGCAAATCTTTGGTTACGAAATCGTGGGTGCCGCCATAGAGGCAATTCTGCGCCAGCAGGTGATCGCCGGATTTGAGAACCGTTAGCAGCGCCGTTGAAATGGCCGCCATGCCGCTGGCGGTCACCAACGCCGTGTCGGCATTTTCCAGCGCCGCTAATTTATTGTGAAGTGCGACATGATTGGGCGTGTTGTTCAGCCGGATGTATTTCAAATCATGATAACTGGTTTCACCGGCATACTCAAACATCGCCGTTTGATAGATCGGCATGGTGACGGCGCCGCTGATGCGTGGATCCGGTTCGCCCGCGTGAATGAGTTTGGTTTCGATGCGCTTGAAATGGTTGGGCATAAGATTCTCCTTCAAATTCGGCTTTCAAAAACGACCAAAGTCAAAATAGTGATTAAAGGAGATTCTTGCAAGGGTTAAACCGATGCCAGCGCTTTGAGCGATGGCATCGCCACTCTCCGTAAGACTCAAACCAAGAAGATATAAACGTTGGTCGCGGCCTTGTTCGCCACACCGGATCGCTTCATACCTTTTTGAACAAAATAGCGAAACACGTTTTGCGCTTCCTGGTGGGAATCGGCCTGCCATTGCAGCCAATTGAGGAGATTGCCGAGCGCGGCCTTTCGTTGGGCGGGATCATTCGTGATGCCAATCTTCCAGTCCGAGTAGTTTACGCCAACTGTCTTTTCAATCTGTCGGATGATCGTTTTTTCGGATGCCATATCAAAGTTGCTTCTCCTGTTACATATGTGTCCGGCAGAAGTTTTGCAATTGGCATACCACTTTTTTGCCAATTTCGATCCGAATTCTCGAATGGCGTAACCCATTAAAAATCACATGTTACTAAAGTTGTGAGAAGGTGAGGTCAGGTCAAAATAGTGTTGATTTCAGAGACGCGTAACAGCCGGAAACAAAACATTCTCTGTCGATGAAAGATGTGCAAAGTGGGATTGCAAAACGCTATGAAGGAATACTGGACGCAGACTTCACTTATAACGGACTGGTTATTCCCAACCCGGAAAATCTGTCCAATCCGCGTTCAGCTGCGTCCTATTTCGTGATACGGTTCCGAATC
This sequence comes from bacterium, assembly GCA_036398295.1. Lineage (GTDB taxonomy): Bacteria > Zhuqueibacterota > Zhuqueibacteria > Oceanimicrobiales > Oceanimicrobiaceae > DASWHH01. The sequence goes on along the minus strand of DASWHH010000454.1, from coordinate 3,264 downwards.
CGGCACTCATTCCGCCCTCAAAAAACGCTCGGGATCCTTCTCAAAGGCAATTTTCTCCGACTCGTTGCAGAAATAGTAAGTCGTGCCCTGGTAGTCGGCGGTGAGAGTGATTTTGGTTTTATCCAACTCCATCCCGCAAACCGGATCGATGACCAGATTCGATGCCAGCGAGTCCGCACTTGCTTGCGCCGCGCTTTGCATCGATTGCTGTTGGTTCTCGGGAGCGGATTTCTCACCGCAGGCCACAACGATAAGACAGGACAAAAATAGAACTGCCACAGGAAAAGCACGCATCTTTAACCTCCTCGTTATTCGGCTAGAAGCTTGACCGAAAGGCATCGCTGCCCGGCAATTCACCCGGCGACTCCGCTTCTCAGGATGAAGCTGACTCTTCTTCATGGTTCGACTTCGCTCACCATGAAGAAGTGCGATCAGCCGCTTGTCGGCCAAGCTTCCAGCAATTAATGATGTCCCTGATGGTAATTTTTGTTTTGTGATCTAGAGTAACCGCGCAGGCGATCATATTCAGCTATTTGCTTGTCCGAGAGAATCGTTTTCGTCTCCAGATGCGCTCTGAGATGAACGAAGCGCAAGTCCGCTCTCAGCCGCTCAATCTCCGACACGAGTTTGCGCAGTCGAGGTTCGTCGATTTGTGAATGGAGGAACAGGCTGTCGAGTGCCGCTTCTTTTTCGACGTACAATTTACCAAATTGAACCGCGGCGGCATGCATCTCATTGTAAACTGTTTGAGTTCGCTCGATCTGCTCTTTTGTAAGCTGAAGCGGGTCGGCCAACTCCAGCACATGCTTTGGCCCCGGATGTTGATTCAACTCCGCCGCTTTCGCGAAACCCATGCCGTGACCCGCAAGATAGCCCTGCACTTCCTCCACCGACATCCCTTTGATTGCCAGTGTAGTTTTGTTAGTCAATTCTTGAGCCGCCCATGCGCACCCTGCGATGGAAATAACTAAAATGATTCGATTCACCATGGCAATGAGTTTCCTCCATTTGTAATTAATGTTGATGCCGCACGCCTCTTTTCACTAAAATGAAGTTAACCGGGAAAGCGGCGGCAAATCCCGCAATCAGCGCTAATACCATCCCGATCCAGTAAATGGGATCGCTCAAATGCGATTCCATCACGCCGGGTGTATAAACCTGCACCAAGACCTCGGCGGTTTCCATCACCGCAATGCTTAAGCCTTCGGCGATCAGAACTTGCTTGGCGGCTTGCCTAAACGTAAAATGGGCCCGCAGCAACGGGACGAGGCCAAATGCGAAACCCAAAACAAAACCCAGCACAATCGCCAGAACCATGGTTTTGAGATTGGAAAACGAAAGTGCGGTTCCAATTGTCATGCCGCCCACTTCGCCGAGTCCGCAACCCAGCAGGCAATGCAGTGTGGCGCTGGTGGCCAACCCAATGTGCGAATAAGTTTGTTGGGAACCCTGCATGCCCGCGTGACCGCGGTGATAGTGCATTTCATGTTGGTTCATGTACCCTCCTCATTAATTTTTTACCGGAACAATCTAACCATTGTCGCGCCTTCTTTCAAGCCATTCATACAAAACCGGCAAAATGAACAGCGTCAAAAGCGTCGATGTAACCAAGCCGACAATTACTACCGTCGCGAGCGGCCGTTGCACTTCTGCTCCGGTGCCGACGGCGCCATCGGGACGAAGCCGAGCATTGCGACGAGGGCGGTCATCAAAACCGGGTGCAACTTTTCTTTCGGCAAGATAGTGAAGCAGTTTTCGATTGGGGCGTTCTTTTAAATGAGAAGAGCGAAGTCGGATCTGTGCAAGATGCGAAAATATATTGCAGGAAAGTTGCTCAACATGGCTGCAATTCATACTGAACTGATAATTCGCCCATCTTTGAGACGGATAACGCGATGCATCTCTCCGCCGGAGAGTTGAGAAGGACGATTGCTTTCGCGTCCCTTGGTCCGACCAATTCCAGCAACGCTTTCTCTGACATGATGACTGTTTTTTCGTCTCTGTGAGCGAAAGCTGGCCGGACAAATACGGGTGCCACGGGGCATTCACCTCGTTTTGTGATTCCGGCAGTACGTTGTCACGAAATTCTAAAACTTGCTTTTCTGCCGTCGTGACCACCGCGAACGCCACTTCGAAAATACGGCACAACTGCTGCTTGAAATAAGCCAGTTGGCTTTCGGCGGCGGCCAATTGATCTTGGGGATTTGTACTCGCCCCTTGGCGCAGCACGGTTGAGCAGTGGCAAACAAAGATTGGCTTCAATGCCGAATAAGTTCACCGTCTCACTATCTGGCTGCGTGGCCGTGAACGGGCGAATTTTCTGCGACCAGCTGAAGCGTGGCGCCCCAAGAAAAATCCGGTCTACCGCTGAGTTGTGCCAACCGCAAAACGCGGCGTTGCGGTTCAATGGCCATGGCGCAATCTTCGCTTGAGCCGCCTGTCAAACAATCCACATCGCCGCAAAATAGCAATCCAACAACCTGGCTGAGTAAGGCGACGGTTGCGACCAGAAACAATTTGATTGAACGACAATGGATTATTGGGTGAAAATTATTGGGTGAATGAATGGACTGATGGATCATATGCCTATTTGCCTTAACCAATCCAATAATACCATCAATTTACCATAAGGACTTGTGAATGATGAGGGCTAAAGCGAAGTTTCAATTGCGAATGAAACGAAGTTCCCTTGGTAGTCATAATAAGAATCATTGGACTGATTATCGATCCGATAAAACTCGCCGAAGAGGCTCACAGTTCTCCCGCTCCTGAATTCGAACGTTTTGCCAAGGCTGAGCCACGTCCAAATCTGACGGTCGCTGCGAAGCTCGCCGGAAGACAGGGCATCCCCATTCAAATCCAGAGCCGGCCGATTCACATAATCTTTCCATTTGTATTCAGTGCCGGCTTTGAAGGTGAATTTCCACGGCAGGAGCTGAGTTAGCGTGGCGCCCAATTCTTCACTTTCATAGCCGTACGGATCATCAAATAATTCATCCTCACTGGTGTAGCCCGAAACTTGTCCTGCCAAATATCTGACGTCGTTTTCAAGATTTCTTCTTAGAATGACATCCGTACTTAAACCCGTGGTATTCGTAAGAGACTGGGCCATGCGCATTTGACCTATCCACTGACTAACGCTCGGCTTGATGCTGTGAGAATTATTTTCATTTTGATTCCATCCGCCCCACTGACCCATCCCGCCCTGGTGATGACCATATTCACCCATGCCCCACTGGGAAGTGCTCTCTTCTGTCATTTGTT
>DASWHH010000453.1:0-11783 GCA_036398295.1 bacterium | reverse complement strand
ACGCCGGCGGCTGCCAGATAGATCCATCGCTTCGGGAACTCTGGTATCTCGATCAACTCACCGCCGACGTTAATCACTTTTCTTGCCATTACACCCTCCTTCGTATTTATTGCTGTTTACTAAGATAGCAATGTATCGGTTAAGGTCAACCAAAATAAAAAAGGCGGACCCTCCCCGGCTGCCCGCCCTCTAAGCTTCCAAAATGTCAACGATTCAAATTTTCTGGAGGCAGTCGTCGCAATAGAACTTGATGTCGCTGTTCTCATTCATCCAGTACGCCAGGCAGTTGGCGCAAATGAGCGGTTCCCGATGATTGCAATCGAGACAGAATTCATCGTTGGGCGGCAATTCCAAGCTGAAGTAATCCATTGGCGCCACCGTCTTCCCACATTTGGCGCAGACCAGGCAAACTCTCTCAACGGTTTTAGCAAACGATCTCGAGGGAACGTCGCCGGGCAGATGTCCGTTGCCATTCCTCATGGCTGCTTCGCGATATTTGGCATAGCGCAAGATGGCCTGCAATTGTCCCTCGGCGTGGATGCCAGCTTCTTGCAAGACTTTGTGCGCCTGACCGCTTCCCAGATATCGACCTTCGCGAAACGAGTGCAGCGTCCGACGGGTACCCTCGTTGGAGCGCACCCAGCGATACATCGTGGGCAGAGTAAAATCGGTTATTCCCATAGATTCATAAGTAAGAACTTCCGGGAAGATTTTCTCCTGTTCCGTCGCTGAGAGGCGATCAAACAACTCCGCACTAGTAACGTAAAACACATTCAGATTAAGTCCGTTGGCGTCTAATTGCGGCAGCACCTCCTGCACAAAGACGGTGGCAACACCGTTTCCCTGCAACACGAGAGTTCCGCTCTGCTGTTTCACCGTCGGGTCAGCGCGGCGAATCGCGTAAATCCCTTTCGTCGACTCAACAGCGGGCGGAAGTCCGTATTTGCTGCGGTCGATAATCGTGTCCGCCGGCCGGGTTACAAACGGAGCCAGGATCGCCGGCCGCGCCTGCAATCCCGCCACCAACAACGGCCAGATTTCCTGACCTTCCCATGGAGTCAGTGTAATTAAGACACCTTTGGGAAAGTTCTCCTGTAACAGTTGCAGCACCTGCGGATCAGCATGGGTGGGACCATCCTCACCGGTCTTGACCCCCGCGTGGGCATTAATCATGATCCAGGTTTTATAGGGCTCGCCTTTAGTTTGCTGCCCGATGCCGTGCAGCCGAGCCGCCACATGCTCCAACGCACCGATGAAAGCGCCATAGGACGAAGTCACGCCGATGTGGTGTCCAAACGTTGAGAGTCCTGCCATGAATGCTCCCATGGCATCTTCGCAGATCCCCCCGACGGCCACCAGTCGCGATCCGGCGTTGCTCACCGCATTGAAAAGGCCTTCGCTAAATCCCTTGTTGATATTGGAAACGCTGGTGGAGCCCAGCAAGTCGGCCGCCGAACCGATGATCGCACCGTTAGTTCTCCTATTCAAGAAATTCAGGGCATCGCCCAGCACAGCTCGCAAGGTGACCGAATCCCCGGGTTTGATTTGAATTTCCGGTGGGCACACTTCTGGCCTGATATCTTGTTTATACAAAAGTGACAAATTCGGAGACCCGGACCTGATTTTCCTATCCCGCATCATCAGACGTTGCTGTGAGTTGACAGTTTGAATCGCTGCAAACTTCGCTAATGGTCTATTGCGCTCGAGCGCCTGACGTATGACCATGAGCGTTTCATAGTAGGTTTTTTCGACATTGGCGGGAGTTGTTTCGCCGGAGAAACGAGGAATTTGCACATTGAAATATTTTTCAAAATCCTCACAGGCTTTGTAAAATCCCTGCGAACAGAATTTGTGACCGGCGCCGTGTGAGCCCTTGCCTTCGATGCCATACTTCCAACCTTTGACAGTGCGATAGATGATGGCCGTGGGTTGTTTGGTTTCGAGCGACAACGCCGCTCTTTGAGCCGCCAAAATCTGGCGAAAATCCCGGCCGTCTGGCACATAAATCGCATTCCAATCGTGGCAATAAAACAATTCTGCCGGTTCCCATTGAACATAATCGCCCGGTGAGCTGCCCTCGCGACAGACACGGTTGGAGTCAATCGAGGCTTGATTCCAATCCAGGTGCAACACGACGTTATGCAATTGTGCCGAGGCGGCAGCTGCCAGCGCTTCATGGACCCGGCCCGGAGTCATGCCGCCCTCCCCCTCCACAATATGGATTTTGGGCGCGTCATCGCCGAAAGTATCGAGGGCCGCCATCGCCAGGCCGAGCGCGGCCGGCACCCCGACGCCGCTGGCGCCGGTGGCAATCCGTACAAAGGGAATAGCCGGCGTGGGATGACCGTCCAGGGTTTTCGATTGAAATTTCTTAAAAAGTGGCGTATCGTTCGTTGGGTTGCGGCGAAATCCCAGTAGGTCCTCCAGCCGTAATTGTTGGGGCTCGGCGGGCAAAAGATCGGGCCGGCCAATTCGTATGAACTCATTACGAAGCGCCCACATAGAGTAAAGCCCCATCGCCTTATGACCAGCGGCGTATATGAGCACATCCGAATCTTCGGCGTCCGGCCGTGCGAAATCGTAATCGAGGTGCCGGTAAATCAAACCCTCCACAATTCTGCCCGAGGAAATGCTACCGCCGGGATGACCGGAGGTCGGGACAAAATTGAACAAAATGGCGCAGAGAGTTCGGTAAGCCAAATCCAACGCCTCGAAACTCTTTTCATAATCCGGTTCTAATTCAAAATTCCAGTTCCGGATGAGCTCCAGCGCATTGAAATAACCAGCGCGGCGGGGGCTCAGGTGGAACAATGACGGCGGCAAGGATAACACTTCTTTCTTTGTGTTCATAGGATTTCTCCTATTTTTGCGTGGGTACAAGAGCGTGAGTGCAGTGAAGACTATTTTGACGAGAGCAAAGCAAACACCAGACCAGCCAAAACATGTTGTACGGCCAGATGTAAGTCCATTATTTTTAATAATAACAAAATGCCGGAGGGTTTGACAAAACGATGGCTTTCTCAACCTTGCGAAAAAAGCAGGAAGGGATTCCCAGATTCAGGAAGGGTTCATACACACTGCAAGTTAATGACTGCTGGGAAGAATTTTGGTAAGATCTGGAGTACATAAACCAAAAACCCCAGCCGCGGGGAATCGGGGCTGGGGTTGAGCTGACCAACCTTAGGCTTGTACTTTGCTAACCTTGGTCGCCTGCGCCCCCTTGGGCCCCTGCTCCACCTCAAATTCGACCTGATCGCCTTCGGCGAGGGTGCGATACCCATCACCAACGATGGCCTTGAAATGTACAAACACATCCGTGTCCCCTTCGCGTGCGATAAAACCATATCCCTTGGCGTTGTTGAACCACTTAACCGTACCTCTTTGCATAACACTAAACCCTTAAATTAATAATTAGTAATTCAGTACACAGATTTCACCAGGCTTTTGATCCAAAAAAAAATCGCCTCGAATCGAGTCAGGAAACTCAATTCTCAACGATTTTTGAATCACTAACTATAAAAAACGTTGGGAACACACGAATCAAAAGGCTGAAAAAGGAAGTGTACCAGTTATTAAACGAATCAAAATTAACTTATTTATAATTAAAAGCAAGTCTTTTTTTTAACTTTTTTGTCAATATTGAAAAATCTCCACTTTACATATTTCGACCATGTTCCTATATTCTGAAGTCATGAGATTGAAATATCGTCAATACGGCAGCGGGCCAGCTCAATTAATTATTTTGCATGGATTGCTGGGATCATCACAGAACTGGCATTCGGTTGCGCAGCGCCTTGCGGAAGATCTGCCAACGCTGGTTCCGGACTTGCGCAATCATGGCGACTCCCCTCACGGCGAGCACAGTTTGGATTTGATTAGCCACGATATTTACGAACTATTAGAAAGCGAGCAGCTGGATAGTGCATTTCTCTTGGGACACTCTATGGGCGGGCTGTCTACGATGTTGTTTGCATTTAGTCATCCGGAGCGTGTACGCGGGCTGGTGGTCGTCGATATCGCCCCGGATGTCGCAATTCCCGAGATGCGCACCATCTTTCAGGCATTGTTAAATCTCGATCTGGCACGCCTCCGAAGTCGCGAGGAAGCTGATCGGTTGCTGCAGGCATCTATCAAAAGTTCCACCGTGCGACAATTTCTTCTGCAAAATCTGAAGCGGCATGATGATGGGCGTTTTACCTGGCGATGTAATCTGCGGGAACTGAGCCGTTTCACAGAAGGCCGTCAGCAATTCAAAATCGCAGTTCAACAGACGTACGGCGGTCCGAGTCTGTTCATTGCGGGCGGCCGCTCCGACTACCGCATCTGGGAAAAGGAACAAATAATCGAACAACATTTCTCATTGTCAAAATTAGTTGTATTCCCCAATGCTGGACACTGGGTACATTTTGATGCGATGGCCGATTTTGTCAAAACGGTACGGGAATTTCTAATGACGCGCGACTTATTATCGTTGCGCATCCAGCCGTTATAATCACTCCAGCTTTGTCAACGCTGCAGAGGCATGAGGATGCCGTGGATTACGGCGGACAGCCTCTTTCAGCATTTTTCGGGCTTTGTCGGTCCAGCCGTTTTCGCTGTAATACTTGCCGACCGAATAATACACTTCATCCAATCCTCTGCCGTCCACAAATTTGTCCAGCAGGTCAATGACATCCTGGCCGAGGTGTTTTTTTATCCTGGCGGGATCTTCCAACAAGTAGGTGAGTAACAGAATATTGTTCTTGTATCTACCCAGCAAGCTTTTGATGATCTCGATGCCGCGGATAAAAAGCTCATCGATGCGGTTCAAATTATACTGCAAATTTTCGTTGTTGCGCTGAAAAGCCTCAATGTCCTCGACATAGTGATCCATTAAATATTTAAGCTCACGGGTGACCATGATCTTATGAAACAGCAATCCAATATTGTTCATGAACTCGGTTTCGATTTCATCGGGCGAGATTTTGCGGGACTTGTCGTACCTGCCCTTTTCGGGATCGATAACGCGCTTGAAAATAAGATGGTGAGCCTCCTTTATCTCAAATAAGATGTCGCTAATCTCCTTCAACTTTTCAAAAGAGAGCGATAGATCTTTGCGGAAAATTCGCCGACATGACATGAACCGCTCACGGGCTTCGAAATACATCATCACAATGTTGCGGATCTTCCAATCGCGAACCCGTAGGAAGTAGGGCTTAACATCATCATTCACTTTGGCCATCTCTTGCCTCCTGAATAATACGGTTAATCGTTCGGAGAGGTACCCGCTCGGCCTTCCAACCAGCCGCGACGGATAGTCAACTGCAGCTCAGTCACCTTTTTCATAGGTTCGATTTCACAGTCGGCCAATTCCTTTTTCCCAACTTGCACCGGTAGCGTCATCTCCACACCCTCGCGCAAAACCTTAACCTCAACCCCCATGCCGGTTTCGAACTCACTTACTCGCTCCTCTAACTGGCTAAACGCCGTGATATCAACACCCTGCAATTGCAGCAGACAATCGTTTTTGCGGACGCCGGCGGTGTGGACCGGAGACCCGGTTTCAACATAAACAACCCGGTTCCGGGGTCCAACAAAAATCAGTTCACCGATGCTGGCTACCGAGTCGGTGGTCAGCGAAACATCGAGACCGGCAAAAGCCAACGCTTCTTCATAAGGCAGTTCCGTGGTTCCAGAAACATATTCTGCAAAAAAATCGCTGAAGTCGTGTTGCGTCAATGCATTGACGGCGCGACGGATATCGTTCTCGGCGAAACCGACATCCTCCTTGGCAAACCACCAGTTCATGAAGCGCATCACATCATCCAAGCACACGCGATTTCTGGTGACCTGTCGCATTTTCAAATCCAGTAGCATTCCCACCAGTTCACCCTTGTTATAGAACGATACGCCGCTATGAATGTAGCCGCGATCCCAGATATTCCAACTCGCCTCTTCGACACTGGTTTGGTGACGGTCGGCGTTTTCCTGCAACCCCTCAATTTGACGTTCCATCTCATTGATAAAATCATCCTCGCGCCAAAGCCCGGCTCGCATCAATGTCAGCGCCTCGTAATAGCTGGTCACGCCCTCAGAAAACCACAGGGCCCCGGTTCGCTCTTCGGCCGTGTAATCAATATCCTCAAGTGCTCTCGGACGAATGCGCTTCACATTCCATACGTGGAAAAACTCATGGGCAGTAACTTCGGCAGCGCTGAGAACATTTTCCGCCAGCCGGTCACCCGCTAAACCAATCGTAGTTGAATTCGCATGCTCGAGGCCGCCGCCGCTGCCCCGTCCCGGGAGCACTTTGTAAAAAAAGATATACCGATCAAAGGGCACCTCATTGAAAAATTTGGCTTGGTACTCGCAGATCTTTTTGACCATGGTCGAAAAACTGTCTGCTTTGAAAACGATGTCCCCATGCACCACCAGCTCCACGGGCGCGCCACCAAGCTCGAACTGAAACTTGGTAAAACTTCCCAATTGCGCTGGTGCGTCAACCAGCGCGTCATAGTTATCGGCATGAAAGGTATGGACCTGGGGCAGCGGTTTTAATGGACAGGCAACTTGCCAGTGCAGCGGGACCTGGTATTCTACGGTGATGGGCAGATTGGTCTTCCCTTCCAAGTACATAAACACACTCGGCCCCTCCACTAACGCATAACTGGTATCCAAGGGGACTTGTGACCAGGTTTCATACGCCGGCTCGACCTGGTACTCCACCATCAGGTAGTTGCCCGAGGAAATAACTTGCCAGCCATCTTCGCTGATTTTTTGCGTGCTCAGTTTTCTGCCCTGGCGGTTGTGGGCCGCGAAGGAAATGACATTGTCAGCGTAATCCCGGATGCGATAGGCGCCCGGCGCCCAGCGCGGCATACGAAAAATCAGACGCTCCGCACCGGGGTTCTCAATTGCAATACGCACGTTGAAGAAATCGGCGTGTTGATCTTCAACGCTTAGAACATAGTGGATGCTCCCGGCGCTATCTTCGCTGTGGCCTGAAAAGAGGTTGTAAAATCCGAGACATGCAAAAGCAAGGATCACTGCAAACCAGATTTTGGCACTCATCTCAAATTCAAAAGAAATTTTTGACAAAACTAAAAGCTTTTAAATCCAAACGCAAGTTATTATTTCTCGTTTCGATTCAAATTCCAGGAGCCCAGAAGTTGTCTGCTCGTGCCATTTTGGTGGGGGAGTAATTGCAGTCTATAGTATTACTTCGGTGAAGTTGGCAGCAGGCAATTGCCAAGCCTACCCTGCGGTGGCTGGCAACTGGCTACTGCTTACTGCCAAGTACCCACCATCCTTCTACGGCTTTGCCGCGCTAGGAATTGTTCAGGCTAATAAAAAAGCCCTCGTTCCAAAAAACAGAATGAGGGCTCAAAAATAATAGGCCTACGTTAACGGCGTTTTTTTCGTCGATTTGAAACCAACTTCAGGGCTGCAATCGGCAAAAGGAAAATCGAAAGATTCAGGGCCGTGTTGACCGTGGTCCGCAGAGCGTTGTTTTCAATAGCCACATCAACGGCCGGCCGCCCGCAGCAGCCGCCGCCATTGGAAGGCTCCGCGATGCCAAAAGTGAAATTACCGTCAACGGTGGTGTTGCCACCGTTATCCGCAGCCGAAACAAAATAAACGATCGTGCTACCCAGGCCTTGACCGGGAATTGCGCCGCGATAGTGGTCTGCACCTGCGGCTGTCATAGGCACTGTGACCGCGGTTGCACTGCCAACCTGATAGCTCAACGTCGCGTTTTGAACGCTGCCGTCATCGAGAATGTCGGACTCCACGACATAGGGCCCGGTTTCATCGAGAGTATTTTCTAAGCGCGTGGTGTTGGCAATAATCGGATTGCTGGAGAGCGCTTTGTTGACATTCAAGCGCCCGCCGGTGATGACCCGGTCGGCAAACGCCGAATTTCTGTCCACCGCGCCCAGCACACGAATTTTGATCTGATTAGCAGATAAAGCTGGAAACTGCGCCCACACCAACGCCATCGCGCCGCTGACGTGGGGGGTAGCCATCGAGGTGCCGCTCAATCTTTCATAGCGATCATTGGCGACCGTACTCAAGATACTGTTTCCCGGGGCCGCCAGGTGAACCGTGCGTTTGCCATAATTCGAAAACGACGCCAGATTATCGCTGCTGGTACTGGCCGCCACCGAGACCACATTAGCCACCTCATAGTTGGCGGGATAACTTGCGAAGCGATCATTGTCGCTGCTTTCGTTGCCCGCCGCGGCGATGAAGAGCACGCCCTGACCGTTAGCGTATTCGATAGCGTCTTCTAACGCCTGTGAGCGCCCACCGCCCCCCCAACTGTTGCTCAAAACTTTGGCGCCCATGTTGGCACCGTAAATGATCGCCGACACCGCATCGTCCGTAGTGCCGCTACCGTCGGCGCCGAGGAATTTGAGCGGCATAATCGAAACATTCCAGTTCACACCGACCACCCCCTTACCATTGTTGCCGACACCGCCAATACTACCGGAACAATGGCTGCCGTGATTGTTGTCGTCAGCCGGATTGTTATCGTTGTTGAGGAAATCCCAGCCGCGGTAATCGTCAACTAAACCATTGTTGTCGTCGTCAACCTGATTGTTTTCCTTGCCGCCACCCGTTTCACCCGGGTTGCTCCAGATGTTTGCCTGCAGGTCCTCGTGTCCGGTATCGACCCCAGTGTCGATCACACCGACAATAACCGATTTACTGCCCGTCTGCACATCCCACGCCTCCGGCGCATCGATGATGGTCATGCCATAAAGCTCGGAAAAGCGCGGATCGTTGGGCGTCACAAAAGTGTGGTAGATGTAATTGGGTTCGGCATATTCGATTTCAGCGTCGGCGTTGCATTTGAGCAAGGCATCCGGAACTGCTTTACCGTCAGTAATAGCGCATTGATAGATGCCGATGGGGTCGAAGCGACGCAGCACTCGCAATCCGGCATAGGAAAATGTGGTATCGCTGACCGAAACCGTAGACTTAAATTTGATGATGATTTCCCCTTCTTTGTAGTCTGCGAGCGGCGCCGCCTGGGCTGTCGGCGAAGCGGCGGCGGGCTCCGTACTCAGGGCACGCACCGTCGCGGATGGTTCGGCATATACGACCAAAGGGGAAGCGCTGGCAAGCTGTACCACCTCGGTCACCCTCTGCTCGGAGGCAACCTCAAACACCTCAACATTGATCTCCTCAATGGATTTAATTTTGTTTAAGCCCCACGCCGAACTCAACGAGTCGATTTGCTGGTTGCTAACCTGCGGGGCAAACTTGATCATCACCTCTTTTTGTGGCTCACTGCCGCTGGCGGTCAACAAAACCCACGCGATAAAAAGTGAGACAAGTATCACGGTGATCAGCACAACTGATTTCTTTCGCATCAAAATTTTCCTCCTTGTTTGTGATGACGTTAACTGAAACTATTCGACGGCATTTTTTAAAGTCCCGATTTGCGTGATCTCGCATTCCACGCTATCGCCGGAGTGCAGCGGCCCAACTCCGGAGGGTGTTCCGGTTGAGATTACATCTCCTGGTTCAAGGGTGCAATGCTTCGAAAAGTAGGCGACGATCTCCGCCAGATCAAAAACCATCTCGGAAAGACCCGCCTGTTGCTTGATTTCGCCGTTGAGCCGCACCTGCAACTGCAATTGATGATAATCGCTGAAAGCATCTTTCGGGATGAGGTAGGGACCGAACGGACAAAACGTGTCAAAACTCTTGGCGCGGAACCAGGGCTTTCCCTCTTTGGTGTCCTTCTTCTGCAATTCCCGGGCGGTAACATCGTTCAAAATGCTGAATCCGGCAATTAGGTCAAATGCTTTAGTCTTTGATACGTTGGCGGCATGTTTGCCCATCACCAATGCGAACTCGCCCTCAAAGTCCACACTACCGACATCCTTGGGTAGGCGAATGGTCTCGTTGTTGGCAAGCAAGGCAGACGGCGACTTCGAAAAAAAGATGGGCTCTTCTGGAACGGGATTGCCCAATTCCTGCGCGTGAGCGCGGTAGTTACGGCCCATGCAAAGGATTTTTTGCGGGCGCCCGATGGGCGGGTTGAAGCGGTAGCTTTTCTTGATTTTCAGGTCATCCAATGGCCGGATTTCCTTGAGAGCGGCGAGCACCTCCTCAAACGTATCCGAGTGAAAAAAGTCCGCCTCGACCATGAGCTGCAGGAAGTCCAGGCGCGGCCCCTTACCCTGGTTTTTGAGTTGTTTATATATCTCCCATGCTAAAGAGAAATCATAGGGTTGAGCATCAATTTCGACGCCGATTTTTGGGCCGCTATTTTCGTAAGTGAATGAAAACGCTTTAATGGTGGATGCCATCCTGGTATGCTATTTCCCCTGAACGAAGTATTTTCGGATGATTGGGTAGATTTTTACAATGGGGCCTTCGATTTGATTAACACGGTTGCATTTTATGGATTTATTCGATGATTGTCAAGAAGTTTTTAATGGCCAAAAATGTATTGCTTAAGATAGCGATTGTCATATTCTTTTTCATCCAGCTGCGCCTTCACAACGTCGCCGATGGAGATGATACCCGCAATGCTATTTTGATCCATGATCGGAAGGTGCCGAATACGATTTTTGGTCAGAATGCTCATGGTGTATTCAATCTCGTCTTCCAAAACACCAATGATCAAATCCTTGGTCATCACGTCTTTTATTTTGGTCTTGCGCAGTTTGCTGTCGCGTTCCGCGCTTTCCCGCAAAATATCACGCTCGGTAATAATCCCTACCAGCTTGCCAGCTTCATCTAAAACCAGCAACGCCCCGATGTTGTGCTTCACCAAAATCTTAATGGCATCGTGAACGGTCTTTTCCATGTCGATGGAAATAACATTGCCGCCTTTGGATCTGATGATGTCCCTAATCTTCATGGTGGTTTCCTCCAATTTGCCGTAATTTTCTGCCATTTACCTTTTGGTAGGCCTTGCAGGTCAATACCGGTAATCGCGGGTATTTTGCGAACTCGCTATCCACTTTGGAGTACTCACAAAACACGAAAATGCTGCCGCGCTTGTTGCCGGTCATTCGCGAGTAGGTACAGTCTTTGCACAAACCAACGTCCAGATTGTCATTCATCGAACGCTTTCAGTATATCGAAGTAGTCCTGCAAAACCTCCTCGGAAATATCGAAGTCTTCCGCTTCAAAGCGGGAATGTTTGGGATGGCTTTGGCAGAGTTGTAACGCTTGCTCGACAACGGTATCGACGCCGGTCGAAAATGGCTGGTTGCGCCGCCCTTCCAGCGCAACAAACTCCTCGCCGAGGGGTTTCGACACCGCCGGATCGGTCTCGCAATAGATTGCTACTAAAGGGGTACCAACCGAGGCTGCCAAGTGCATAACTTCGCATTCATTGCAAATCAGCACGTCCGCAAAATAGATAACCGCGGCCAGGCTGCGTCGGGGCAGACCTGAGAGCACCGTCACAGTGAACGGCAGGCCACTTAGAAATTCCCGGCCAAAGTCCTCCTCCATCTCTTCCCAGGATACCAGGATTTTCGCGCTGTGATGAGTGGCTAAATACTTGGCGACCTGCAAGAACTTCTTCACTCCCCACTGTTTTGCGACTTCGTCGGCTCCAATGTGAACGGCTATGATCAAATCGGTCACAGCCACACCGTGATCGGCCAAAAAATCTGCGGCCCATTCCCTTTCGTCGCTGTTTAAGTTAACCACCTCGGAGCGCTCGTCGGTCTCGATGTCGATGTAACGCACAATATCGAGATAGCGTTCGGTAGCATGATGTTGCATCTCCGAATGTGGCGCCAACAGATTATAAAAGAAATTCCGCGTCG
>DASWHH010000452.1:0-2164 GCA_036398295.1 bacterium | reverse complement strand
CACCCGGTACGATCGTAAAAGGCTTTGATGAGATCGTGATATAACGGGTTATCCTCTTTTGCCACGGTTTGAATGCGGGCCGAAAAATCCACGTGTGTAATCGCTGGAATTTTCGATCGGACGACCTTCAGCTTGTCAATCCCAAACAAGCGATGGTCTTGATCCTCCGGGTTGAGAATTCGCAAAGACGCTTGAACCGGTGCCACCAGCAGCATATAAGGACTTTCGCAATCCAGCTCGAAAACCTCACCGACATGCTCTTTCAACACTGAAGGCGCAAACGGACGAAAACTTTCACGAAATTTTATTTTCAGATTCATGATCGACTGCATCTTCTCCGAGCGCGGGTCGCCCAAAATGCTGCGGTTGCCAAGGGCGCGCGGCCCGAACTCCATCCGTCCCTGAAACCAACCCACCACCGATTCCTTTTCCAGCAACTCCACAACCGTGCGGAGCAATTCCGGGTTGGATAACTTTTTGTACGCAATTTCTTCCGATTTCAAAAAAGTCTCGATGGTTTCACTATTGAATGACGGCCCAAGGTACGACGCTTTCTGTGCGTCTTCTTTGCCCTGGACTTTCCTCGGCTTATCTAAGTACTGGTGCCACACCGCCAGGGCCGCACCCAGCGCGCCACCGGCATCACCGGCGGCCGGTTGAATCCACAGTTCGTCAAAAATACCGCAGCGCAGGATATGTCCGTTACCCACACAGTTGAGGGCAACCCCACCGGCGAGGCACAGGTTTTTCATGCCAGTCTCTTTCTTAACGTGACGTGCCATGCGCATCATGATCTCGTCCGTCACCGCTTGAATGGAGGCGGCCACGTCCATATAAGTTTGGTTGAGTTTGCCTTCCGGGTCGCGCGGCGGCAATCCGAACAGCCGGTGAAACCGGTTGTTGGTCATCGTTAACCCGGCGCAGTAGTTGAAATATTTCATGTTCATTTTGAACGAGCCGTCTTCTTTCAGGTCGATCAAATTGTCGACAATGGCATTCTTGAACTTCGGCTCGCCATACGGCGCGAGCCCCATCAGCTTGTACTCGCCGGAATTGACTTTGAAGCCGGTGTAATAAGTGAACGCGGAATAAAGCAAACCCAAGGAGTGGGGAAACTTCAACTCGGACCAAATCTCGATTTGGTTGTCGCGACCAACGCCGTAACTGGCAGTGGCCCACTCCCCGACACCGTCCATCGTCAGGATGGCGGCCTCTTGAAAGGGTGACGGGAAAAAAGCCGAGGCTGCGTGGGAGTGATGGTGTTCAGGAAACAAAATCTCGCCGTCGTACTGCAATTCCTTCTCAATCAGATCTTTCATCCACAGCTTGCGCTTCAACCACAACGGCATGGCCTTGATGAACGAAGCGACACCGCGTGGGGCGTAGGTCAGGTAAGTCTCCAGCAGCCGCTCAAATTTCAGGAAGGGCTTATCGTAAAATGCAACGTACGACAAATCTCCAGACCGTAAACCCGCTTCATTGAGACAAAACTCTATGGCGTGTTTGGGAAAATCAAAATCGTGTTTCTTGCGGGTGAAACGCTCTTCCTGAGCGGCGAATAGAATTTCACCATCGCGCACTAAACATGCGGCGCTGTCGTGATAGAAGGCGGATATGCCCAGGATGAAATTTGAGCGAGACATGATATCTTTAAATGTTTGATTACTAATTTAAGCTAAAAATAAATAGATGCAAGCCTCCTAAAATGGGCATTAGAGATGGGCCATGGCAATAATTACATTCGGCAAAAAAATATTGACTATTAGCGAAACATTTCCTAAATTTTACGCCGTTTGGTCAGGATGCAGCTTTGAAAAAGCTACATGGGTGGTAGCTCCATCAGCAGAGCGGGTGGTTGTTATCCCGAAGCATCGTCGAAGCATCGGGATGTCGGTTCGAGAAAAGCGTAGTCACAGAATAATAATGTAGTAGATTCCTCGGTAGCTCAATCGGCAGAGCGGGTGGCTGTTAACCACTAGGTTGTAGGTTCGAGTCCTACCCGAGGAGCCATTCAGGACTATAGGTAGAACTCCACCGCTCGGGGGTTCTACCTTTTTTGTTTCTAAGGGGATTGTGTATTCTATAGTTACGTGGGGATAGTCGATTTCAATGCGTTTAACAAATGTTTTGAGGAATGACTTTCGTTCGATAATCGTACCCTTGC
>DASWHH010000451.1:0-4722 GCA_036398295.1 bacterium | reverse complement strand
ATCGAAGCCCATTATATTCAGAAGGGTTTCAAGGAGCGTTTTCCGGTCACAACCCCAGGGGATCCGGCTGGAACCGGCGAGTTTCTGACGTTCAAGCCGCGGGTGGACTACTTGTCTTTTCCAGTTCTGGCAAAGATAAATCTCCCAATGACTTTTTCACCCTACATTATCGCCGGGCCGCGATTTGAAATTCGGGTTGGTGAAAAGCCGCAAGCTTACGAAGCCGTCCTTGGTAATCTCAGACGGACAGAAGTCGGGGCTACGATTGGTTTTGGTTTCCAGCCGCTGATGCTATCCCCCGTCACGCTTTTGGCCGAAGTTCGATATAGCCCGAATTTCTCCAAGGCATTTGAAAACTCGGCGCTGAACGTCAAAAACAAGTCATTTGAATTCCTGGCGGGAATCAAGTTTTAGCCGCATCTTTGGTTTCACAGGATATCCAGGCTGCAAATTTTTTTATCTGGCTTAACCTTCACTATTCATTTTCACCGCAGAGTTCGCCCGCCTGCCTGAGGCCCTTGGCTGGCAGGCAAAGAACGCGGAGTTGCTTTTTTGCATCCTGAGTTTGAAAATTAGTTGATTCGCGAAATGACTTATTTCGAGAATTTGTTTCAGATTCGAAACCAGCCCAAAGAGTTCGGATTGAAAGCCTCTGTGCTCTCAGCCTGCCCGCCTGTCTGCACAGGCAGGCCGCTTCGCTTTGGCAGGCGGGCGAACTCTGCGGTGAAATTATTCATGATAAATGAACCTAAGGTAGTATAACTTTGAAAACCGCAAGCATAGCGTGGGGACTTCGTTTGCTGCTTGGCAGCGTCTTTGTGGTCTCTGCCATCTCGAAGCTACTTACTCCCGGCCTGTTTGAAATCGCCATCGTTGATCAGGGCCTGGCCGCAACTCGCGAACAGGCGGCCTATCCTGCGCGACTATTAATCGCTTTCGAGCTATTCTTGGGCGCGGCGCTCTTTTTCCCCTATTTTCTTAAACGAATCATTCTCCCTCTGGCGATCGCCACATTGTTGGCTTTTACTATTCTGCAAGGATACCAGTTGACTTTTGGCGAACAGACTCCGGACTGTGGTTGTTTCGGCAAAGTGCTCCCAATGTCATCCGCGCAATCGTTGGTGAAGAACGTGATCCTCATCGCCTTGAGCATTTGGCTTTTCAAGATCACCGGTAACGAGAAGCGTAACTTGCCAATGCCGTCATTGCTGGCCGTGGCAAGTGTTGTCAGCGTGTTGGTGCTGGCGCCGGTTCACCGCAATTACGACGGCAACTTTGCGCGGTATACTCAATTCGAGCGGGCGGGTCGCGTTGATCTGGCCAGCGGCGACAGATTAGTCGCGGTTTTCAACGCCGAGTGTGAGCACTGCCAGGAAGCCGCCAAAAGTCTTGGCGCCCTCGCGAAAGGGCACAGCGATTTCCCACCAATTTATGTTCTCATTTTTGGTGAGCACGATACTGCGGTTGCCGCATTTTGGGAAACAACCGAAGCCAGTTTTCCATACCACACAATTTCGGAAGCTGAGTTTTTCGATCTCATTGGTAATAGTCCCCCGCGCATCTACTGGCTGCAAGATGGCAACGTCAAAGCGCGCTGGGATGACGGATTTGCCGATAATATTTTGGCAGCCTTTAACCTGCATGGAAATGGGAAATCGTAATTCAGAGGACAAACCTGATGCATCCCAATGAGCAACTCATTCAGAAATTTTATTCAAGTCTGCAATCGCTGGACGCCAACGGCATGTGCAATTGCTATCATGCCGAGGTCGTCTTTTCTGACCCGGTGTTTGGTCGCCTCGCTGGTCAACAGGCATGCGCGATGTGGCGTATGCTCTGCGCCCGCGCCCGAGATTTCACGCTCGTTTACGACAAAATTCAAGCGAATGCCGAGACCGGCGCCGCCCACCTGGAGGCGCGGTACACCTTCAGTAAAACCGGCCGTCCGGTGCACAATGTCATCAGCGGGGCGTTCAGGTTTCGCGAGGGTTTGATCATTCAGCATACCGACACCTTCAATTTGTGGACGTGGTCGCGGATGGCGCTGGGCCCGATCGGTTTGCTCCTGGGCTGGACGCCGGTCCTGCAAGCCGGGATCAGAAAAAATGCTCGCCAGAGCCTGCAGGATTTTATGCAAGGGCAAAATCTCGACTCTACCAACTTTTCACCGCCAAGGCGCTGAGAATGAAGAACGGGTTAGGAACGTTCGTTATTCGTCAAGTACTGCAATTATCTTCATCTTTGAGCGTACTGACCACAGAGCTTTTTTTCCATCCGACACCTCGTCAGGGCGTAGTTACTTGGAAATGGGCCAATTCAAAGGACAAGAACATTTGGTCGTTCGGTCCTGCAAAAAGTGCGGTGAAAATCATGAAGCGCCACAATTTCCTTGCGCGACAAAAGAATTGTGCTCATCTTGTCCATCTGTAATTCAAGATTAAGGAGAAACCAATCATGGCAGTCAAATCCATTCCCGATGGTTTTCACACGGTTACACCGTATTTGCTGGTAAAAGGCGTCGCGCAGTTGCTTGATTTTCTCAAACAGGCATTTGATGCGAAAGAAATCAGCCGCAGTGCCACGCCGGACGGCACGGTGATGCATGCCCAAATGCAGATCGGCGATTCATTCGTGATGATGGGCGAGGCCGGCGGCCAGTGGCAGCCAATGCCGGGCTCCATTTATCTCTACGTTCCCGACACCGACGCTACCTACAAACGCGCGCTCAAAGCCGGCGGGACCTCCGTGATGGAACCCGCCGACCAGTTCTACGGCGATCGCAACGCCGGTGTAAAGGATGCGGCCGGCAACATGTGGTGGATCTCGACGCACATCGAGGATGTCGCGCCCGCAGAGATGAAGAAGCGCGAAGAGGCCTACATGAAACAGAAACGTGGCGCGTAATTCCTGGCAAAACAGAAATGACATCTCGCCTTGTGCTGATCTTCTTCTGTCTTTCATCTCGCCCGCTTTTGGGCCAGGGACAAATGGTCGCCGACCGTTTCTTCAGTCCCGCTCTGGCAGAGATGAGAGCTGTTTATGTTTATCTCCCCGAGGCTTACACCCCGGCCGATACCACCCGGCGATACCCGGTGATCTATTTTCTGCACGGCGCCGGCGGCGACGGGTTCGATTTGGCATTTTTCACATTTCTTGCCAGGGTCAACCTCGATATTATCCTCAGCGCCGGCGTTATTGAGCCGGCCATCTTTGTTTTTCCGGATGGCTGGGCGCCGCCCTATCAGGGCAGCTTTTACACCAACTCCCCATTGTACGGAAATTTCGAAGATTATATCGTCGCGGATCTAATTGCCTACGTGGATGGCAAATACAACACCGTCGCCGAGCGCGACGCGCGCTTGCTGATGGGACATTCCATGGGCGGGTACGGCGCTATGAAACTGGCGTTGAAGCATCCCGAACTCTTCCGCGCGGTTGCGGCTCACAGCGGGCCGCTGGATTTTGCCCAACTCCGCAGCGATGTGGTTGACGACGTGGTATCGGAAAATGGTGCCGCGCCGCCCTATTCCTACTCGCCTGACGCCGGCACTTTCAGCGGGCTGGCGTTCAGCATGGCCGGGGCATTTTCTCCCAATCTTGACAGGCCGCCCTACTATGTGGATTTCCCCATCGACAACCGGGGCGCGGTCATCGACTCGGTTTACAGGAAATGGCTGACGCACAGTCCCGTGGAATTTGCACGCCGCCTTCTCCCAACTTCTGGCCTGGCCATATACTTCGACTGTGGCACGGAAGATGAGCTGCAGCTTTTTCCATCCAATCTCGCGTTTGCGGATTCACTCCGGCGGTTTGGGATCGCCCACGAGTTCCAATCGTATTCCGGTGACCACACCAACAAGCTCATCGACCGGGTGCGGGTCTCGCTGGCTTTTTTCGATTCAGTGATGGCAACGACGCCCGTGGCAGTGACGGACAATCCGCCCGTTGTTCCGCAATCGATCGTGCTCAAGCAGAACTATCCCAATCCCTTTCCGCAGAGCGGGTCTGCTTTTGCGGACAATCCCGCCAGCACCATTGAATTTGTGCTACCTCGTGCAGAGGGAATCAGCCTCACGATTTACAACGAACGCGGACAGGCCGTGCATTCATTGGTCTCCGCGACTCTGCAAGCTGGCCGTCACCAATACGTGTGGCGCGCCGACGGCTTCGCCAGCGGTGTTTACTACCTGCAGTTGCGCGCCGGCTCGGAGGTTCAAACCAAGAGAATGGTGCTGCTGCGCTAACCCGCCGGTGTATTCCGTTCCCGGGCTGATTCTGAGCTTTGTCTGTCCTGTCACTGCGAGGCGCTCTTTGCCGAAGCCGTCCCATTGAATAATGCAACTTCCTTAGACGCGAAGAATCTTCTTGAGTGTGTTCAAATAAGGAGATTCGGCAATAACCGCCTCAGAACGGCAGTCCTTTACACATTTGGCCAGATATGTGAAATTAGTCATGGCCAAAAATATCCTTGAACATCCCGCAAAATTCTTCTAATTTCCCATCACAACAAGCAAAAAGATTAGTGGAGGAAATATGCGCTTACGACTTGGAATTACGTTCTTGTTGGCAATACTGATCACCTGCTGCACCAATCCGGAGAAAACCGAAATGACCCAGGAGTTTGTCCAGTTTTTGATGGCGTACGAAGCCAAAGTCATCCCGTTGAGCAAAGAGCAAAACCGCACCTATTTCACGGCCAGCATTTCTGGTAAAGACGAGGAC
>DASWHH010000450.1:0-4630 GCA_036398295.1 bacterium | reverse complement strand
AGTAAAGCGGGGGAGACGGAGTATTGGAGTAATGGAGTTCTGGAGTAATGTACCAGCCATGAATCCAAGAATCCAAAATCAGTCCAACCCTCCAGCACTCCAATACTCCATCACTGGTACACTCCAACACACCACTGGTCCATAACTCCATCGTGGGCAAGCAATAGCTCTGCTTACGGTTTCGCTTTGCCTTGTTTGGCGACAGCGTCCATTGCCTTTTTCACTTCTTCCGGATCGCCGAGATAGAAGTGCTGCAACGGTTTGAGTTGATCGTCGAGTTCATAAACCAAAGGCACGCCGGTGGGAATATTCAGGTGCACGATTTCGTCATCGGGAATATTGTCGAGAAATTTCACCAGGGCGCGCAGGCTGTTGCCATGGGCGGCGATGATCACGCGCTTGCCGGTTTTGATCGTCGGGGCGATAGTCTCGTGCCAGTAAGGAAGAAATCGCGCGACGGTGTCCTTCAGACACTCGGTGACCGGGACGTCTTTGGGATGGAGATCGCCATAACGGGGATCGTGGCCGGGATAGCGCGAATCGCTTTTTTCCAAAGCTGGCGGCTGGATGTCGTAACTGCGACGCCACACCAGCACCTGTTCTTCGCCGTATTTCGCGGCCGTCTCCGCTTTGTTCAATCCTTGCAGAGCGCCATAATGCCGTTCGTTCAATCGCCACGAACGATGCACCGGAATCCACATCAAATCCATTTCGTCCAGGACAATCCAAAGCGTACGAATGGCTCGCTTCAAGACCGAGGTGTAGGCCAGGTCAAAAGTGAAGCCATCTTTTTTCAAGAGTTGACCGCCCTTTGTAGCCTCGGTGCGGCCTTTTTCCGACAAATCAACGTCGGTCCAGCCGGTGAAACGATTTTCTTTGTTCCAGACACTTTCGCCGTGGCGCAGCAGTACGAGTTTATGGATTCTCACGAATCTCCTTTGAATCTAAGTGCACGTGGACAAGTGAAAGTTGACAGTAGGCAATTGGCAATTGGCAATTACCACGCCTGCCGCTTGCCAACTGCTTACTGCACACTGCCAACCCATCAAGCCCTATTGTCATAACTACGATTGCTCTCCTCTCCGCGCCAGGATGCGATCCATGCGGTGGAGGGCTGGGCCGTGTTCGCCCACCATTTTGACCTGTTCGAGAATCGAGCTGGCGCTTTTTTCCTCCTCCACCTGCTCCTTAATGAACCAATGCAATTCCACCTGCGTGGGATAATCGCTTTCTTTCACCGCGAGTTCGTATAGTTTGTTGATGAGGCCAGTGACTTTCTGTTCATGTTCCAGGACCTTTTTGAAAATCTCGGCAGGCGCCCCAAAATCGGCGGTGGGCTTCTCAATGGCGTTCAAAAGAACCCGGCCGCCACGGTCAATAACGAAATCATACAGCCGCAGCGCGTGTCCCATTTCCTCCTCGAATTGCTTGCGCATCCAGTGGGCGAAGCCGCTGAGGTTCTTGGACTCGCAGTAGGCGGCCATGGAGAGGTACAAATATGCGGAATCCATTTCATGTTTGATCTGTTCGTTAATTGCGGTTTCAACGGTTTTATTCATTAGGGGCCTCCTTGTTTTTCGTTGTGAAAAGTGCCCATATATATAAAAGATTTTGCAAAAAGTCAAACAAACAAAAAAGGCCTCATCCCGACGGTTCGGGATAAGGCCTCCCGTCTTAAAAGAACCCCGAAAAGCTGGCCGCTAACTTTGGGTTAGCGCTGGTTTCCGGAGGCTCCTATTAAGTTGGTACTAATAGGATCACCTCCTTTTAACAGGGTACCCGCTTCTGCGCCAAAAATTTCCCTGGTTAAATTTCCAGCGCATGGTGAATTTTGGTTGAATGTATTTTATTAAGATGTGAAAGTCAAGAAAAAGCTTCACTTTTTACGTGAAACGTGAAACGTCAAACGTGAGACGTGAGATGGTTGTTTTTCGTACCTCCCGTTTTATTTTTTGTTTGGGATCCTTGCAATTTTTAAAAACAGGTTCTATGTTTCAATATGCCTAACACGAACCAACCCTGGCACATCTGGATCGACACCGGCGGCACCTTCACCGATTGCCTCGCCCTCGATCCGAACGGCCAACTCCATCGTGCGAAAGTGCTGAGCAGCAGCGCCCTGCGCGGACGCGTCATTGAGCGAATTTCCGGGCGACGGTTACGCATAGCAAGCAAATGGGCCGCGCCCGCCGACTTCGTCTCCGGGTTTCGTTTTCGTCTTCTCGATATTGAGCATCCACATGTTATCATTGAAAGCTACGATCCCGACGATTCCACCATCACTTTGGCAGAACGGTTTCGTGATAATACTCCATCCGCAGAAGCTTTTGAGGCGCTGGCTCCGGAAGAAGCCCCCATCCTCGCTGCGCGGCTGGTGACCAAAACGTCTCCTCAGCAGTCGCTGCCGCCGATTCTCATGCGGCTCGCCACCACCCGTGGCACCAATGCATTGCTGGAGCGCAAAGGCGCCCCCACGGCGTTGTTCATCACCAAAGGCTTCGCGGATTTGTTGCTCATTGGCAACCAGCAGCGACCGGATATTTTCGCCTTACACGTTAAAAAGCCCGAGCCGCTTTATGAAGGCGTGACCGAGGTGGACGAACGACTGACCAGCGATGGCTCGATTTTAAAGCCGCTAAATTTGGAGATTCTAAACCCTTCGATAAGAAAATTGCTTGCGCAAGGAATCAACGTGGCGGCAGTAGCGCTGATCCACAGTTACCGCAATCCCGCGCACGAGCTGGCTTTGGCGAATTATTTGATTGGACATGGCTTTCAACACGTTTCAATTTCCTCCGAACTCGCGCCATCGATCAAAATCGTGCCACGCGCCGAAACCACTGTCGTCGATGCCTACTTGACGCCGGTCCTCAACGATTACTTAACGCGCGTGCGCACGGCGCTCCGCAGTGGACGTTTACATGTGATGACCAGCGCCGGCGGTCTGACGCCATCGGAAAAATATTCAGCCAAAGACAGTCTGTTGAGCGGTCCCGCTGGTGGCGTGGTGGGCGCGGCATTGGCGGGCCGCCGTTCTGGCCTTGAAAAAATCATCGCGTTTGATATGGGTGGAACCAGCACCGATGTCGCTCGTTGCGATGGCGATTACGAGTACACCTTTGAACATGAGGTAGGCGATGCTCATCTGGTCACGCCGGCGTTGGCCATCGAAAGCGTCGCGGCCGGCGGCGGCTCCATCTGCTGGTGCGATGGCTATCGCTTGCGAGTTGGTCCGCAAAGCGCTGGGGCGCAGCCCGGGCCCGCGTGTTACGGCGCCGGCGGACCGCTCACTCTCACCGATGTCAACCTGCTGCTGGGGCGGCTCGATGCCAATCGCTTTGAGATTCCCATTTCCGCTCAACGCGCCGAGGAAAAATTGCGAGAGTTGCAGCAAACGATCAAACAGAAGTCCGGTGAAAAGAATCAGAATGAAGCGTTGTTGCAAGGCTTTCTCGACATTGCCAACGAGCGCATGGCCGATGCGATACGTCGGGTGTCTGTACGCAAGGGGTATGATCCCGGTGGCTACGCGCTGGTGGCGTTCGGTGGCGCCGGCGGCCAACAGGCCTGTGCGTTGGCAGAGTTGCTGGGAATTCAAACGATTGTCGTTCCCAAAGATGCTTCATTGTTGAGTGCTCTGGGATTGGGTCACGCGGCACTGGAGCGGTTCGTGGAAAAGCAGGTGTTGCGCCTGCTAACCGAATGCACCGCGGAAGTCGAAAGCTGGTTCGCGACGTTGAGTCAGCAAGCACGGCGAGCGGTGGCGGAAGAGGGAATAGCTGACGTAGAAATCGAGGTGCGACGCAGGATCATTCATTTGCGTTTTGTTGGACAAGACAGCTCGCTCGCGATCGAATACGACAGCCGCGCGTCGCTGGAAAAAAAGTTTCAATCGAAATATCTCGAAATGTACGGCCATCTGCCGGAGTCGCGGCCCATAGAAGTGGAATCGCTGCGAGTGGCGTGTTCAACCAAACCTGTCAGATTTTTGGAAGAAACCAAAACCGCGCAAGCTTACGATGCGGTTGCGGTGGGATCCCGCAAGGCCTATTTTGATGGAGATTGGCAAGACACACTCATTTATGATCGCGAAAAGCTGTTGCCCGGGGCGCGCATGACGGGCCCGGCGTTGATTTTTGAACCGCACAGCACAACGGTAATCGACGTTGGCTGGCGTGGGGAGATGGACCGCGCATGTGCCCTGATTCTGCGGTGTGGAACGTAACACAAAGCTCCGCTTTGTGAGCATCGCAAACCGGCGGCTTGCGTTACGGATAAAAGCTATGATGAAACCTGACGTTATCCAACTGGAACTCTTCACCAACCGCTTCCGCGCCATAGTGCAGGAGATGGGTGAGATGCTGCGACGCACCGCCATCTCCACCAACGTCAAAGAGCGGCTGGATTTTTCCTGCGCCCTGCTGGACGCGGATGGTGAATTGGTGGTGAACGCGCCCCATCTGCCGGTACACCTCGGCGCCATGGGCGTGTGCGTTCGCCGGATTAGAGAAGTTGTGAAGATGGACCCCGGCGACGTGGTGATCACCAATCATCCCGCCTTTGGCGGATCACACCTGCCTGATATAACAGTGGTAACGCCGGTATATTTCGAAAGTAAAGATCTATTGGG
>DASWHH010000449.1:0-2303 GCA_036398295.1 bacterium | reverse complement strand
GCGCTGATTCACCCACCAGACGTTGTCGCCGGACTCATCCAGCAATTTGAATTCGAAATTGTTTACGGGCGCGTCGGCTTTGACATAGAAAGTGAATTTATAGTTGGCAGGCAATGCCATCGGGAAGGGTTTTTGAATGCCGCAGTAACCGGCGCCGGCCACAAAATCAAAATCGATGCGGATGCCGCGGCCCGAAAATCCCGCGACAGTTGAGGTATCGATCTTCACGCCGTCCGAAGCGATGGGCTGCCATGGCGCTGAAAATTCGAAATCGTCGAGCAGCGTGACCTGCGCCAGCGCGGGATTGATTGTCGCGAAGAACAGGAGTATCATCAAGGCCTTGGGGATCATTTTCTTTCTTCCGAGTGGTTCTTCTGAGAATCAGGTGCTAACCCAGAACAGCCTTACCGAATATATAGAACTTTTTAGACCACGAGGTCACAAAAAACACGAAGAAAACCTTCGCCTGAATAATTGATCGCTGAGAACACAACGTGGCAGAGCCGCCTGTCTGCACAGGCAGGCAACCAAAGATCTAACCACGGATTTTTCACGGACGAACACGGAGTGACGTGGTTGAGCACTGAGCACATTTCAAGAGGTCTCTTACCTAATTGAATGAACCTTCCCAGTTATAACTTATTCTGGAGGCTACCGCAACACTTTTTGAATTTCACGCCGCTCCCGCACGGACACGGGTCGTTCCGACCAACGTGTGAGTTGGGAAAGCCATTATCTTTCTCTTTTGCCCATAGCATCACATTTGCTGGTGGACGCTGATGCTTCAGCTCACCCGCCATGAATTTCATGTATGGGTCGATGTGATTGAAAAATCTTTTGTACCCGGCGCACAGGTAATTCAGTCCGTCTTCGCCATCCGGCGTTTTGATAAACCGGTGCTTGGGGCACTCGCCATGGCAAGCGAACCTGACTTCACAAGTCAAACAGTAGGAGGGCAATCGTGCTTGTTTGTCCGCACCAAATGTTCTTTGTTGCTGCGAATAGACTAACGATGCCAGCGGCGATTCCATGATGTTACCGAGTTTGTTTTCCGGATAAACATAGTGGTCGCAGGAGTAGAGATCGCCGTTGTGTTCAATGGCAAGGGCATCTCCACAGGTCTCACGAAACACACACAAGTTTGCGCCTAATCCCATCCAGATTCCGAGGGCCACGTCAAAAAGCTGGACGTAACACTTTCCGACATCATTCTTCACCCATTCGTCAAAAATCGTACATAGAAATTCACCGTACTGCTCTGCATCTACTGACCATTCTGAGACCGTAACCTCCTCGCGCATGGATGGAGAGGCCAAGTCCAAACCATTTGTAGTCGGCCGGGTTGTCACTCTCTCTACAATTGGAATGAATTGCATGAACCCGCTGCCTGCTTCTTTAAGAAAACGGTAAACTTCCAGAGGATGATGGGAATTGTCCCGTTGAACCACCGTCAAAGTATTGAATTCAACCTGATGTCTTTTCAAGCAGGAAAGCCCGCGCATCACTTTGTCAAAGGTAGGCTGACCGCCTTTGTAAACGCGGTAGCGGTCATGAAGTTCGCGCGGTCCATCAATCGATAGGCCAATCAAGAAATCATGCTCGGCGAAGAATTCGCACCACGCGTCATTGAGTAACACACCATTGGTCTGGAAGCCGTTGCTAATCGCTTTGCCGTCGGCATATTTTTTTTGAAGCTCAACTACGCATCTGAAATAATCAACGCCCAGCAAAGTTGGCTCCCCACCCTGCCAAACAAAACCGATCTCCGGAACATCCTGCGCCGCGATTTTTTGGCGAATAAAGGACTCCAGCACGTCGAGAGGCATCCTGAAATCTGAGTTACCCGGATAAAGTTTTTCCTTCTCCAGATAAAAACAATATTGGCAGTCAAGATTACAGATGGGACCGATGGGTTTGGCGATGATTTGAAAAGCGAATTTTTGTTGAGGAGGATTCAATTATGAACTTCGTTAGTGAACCAGCCTTGATTATTCATAAACCGCAGCGTGGCAGAGCCACAACCAAAAAAGTTATTTTCACCGCAGAGGACGCCGAGAACGCTGAGCTAATATTAAAAAGTTTTTCTCTGCGACCTCCGCGCACTCTGCGGTTTATGTTTAAAAGACTTTGCTAAAAAAGCACAATGTTGCTGATTTGTAGTATAGAGGAAGCAATTCAAAAGAAGATTTTCAAACTGCACGAACTTTATTTAAGGAGAGTAGGACATGATCGGCAAGAAA
The DNA here is from genome assembly GCA_036398295.1 of bacterium. Classification (GTDB taxonomy): domain Bacteria; phylum Zhuqueibacterota; class Zhuqueibacteria; order Oceanimicrobiales; family Oceanimicrobiaceae; genus DASWHH01. Next base: position 63 of record DASWHH010000449.1, on the reverse strand, counting down.
ATGTCGCCTCACCTACTGAAACTCGGAGCGATGGTTCTGGCAATAACAACTATCGTCGCGTTC
>DASWHH010000448.1:0-3164 GCA_036398295.1 bacterium | reverse complement strand
CCTCGCTGACGTAACCATTCGCATCCAGCGCAATGCCTTCGACATACCCGTCAACTTTGGCCTCAAGCTTGATCAGCTGGGAATTCATATAGTTGGCTCCACTTTTTGACAAGGATGGAAAGGTGTTGGGCCGCATGCGCGTCCATGACGAAACCCGCACGTCCACGCCCACATTGATCGCTTCCTCCCCCAGGTACTTTCCCCAGTTGACCGCGGCAACCGCCACCTCGACCGGCGTGTCTTTGGGATCGACTCCGAGACTGCCATAGCCGCGAAACACCACCGGTCGCAGATATGCTGCTTCCAGACTGTTGGCTTTGACGACATCAATGCAGGCCTTCTCAATGACCTGTGCCGAATACGGGATCGTCATGCGATATATTTTAGCTGAGTCAAATAAACGTCGAATGTGATCCTGCAGACGAAAAATAGCCGGCCCCTTGCTCGTTTTGTAGCAGCGGAATCCTTCAAACACTGCCGAACCATAGTGAACAACGTGACTCATCACATGAATCTTGGCATCGTTCCAATTGACCATCTCACCTTTGAACCAGATTTTGCCTTTCTCAGGAAATTCGGACATGATAACAATCCTCCGGCTAAGAGTGAATAATAAGCTGTCTTAAACTAATCATCAATACGCCCGCTCCAAAAGTCCTCGTGCAATCACCATTCTCTGAATCTCGGATGTTCCTTCATAAATCTCGGTGATTTTGGAATCCCGCATAAAGCGCTCGACCGGATAGTCCTTCAAATAGCCATAGCCTCCATAAACTTGTACCGCATTGCTGCTGGCAAAGACCGCCGTTTCCGAAGCAGATAACTTTGCCATCGCAGCTTCACTGGAAAAATTCTGCTGCTGATCTTTTTTCCAAGCCGCCTGGTAAGTCAACAAACGTGCTCCCACGATGCGCGTTTCCATGTCGGCCAGCATGAATTGAATGGCCTGAAACTGGCCGATCGCTTTGCCAAATTGTACCCGCTCCTTCGAATATTTAATGGCCGCTTCGAGTGCACCTTGCGCGATTCCCAATGCCTGCGCCGCAATCCCGATGCGACCGCCGTCCAGAGTCCTCATCGCTATTCTAAAACCATCCCCTTCCCTGCCTAACAGGTTTTCTTTTGGAACTCTACAATCTTCCATTATAATAGAAACCGTGTCAGAGCTGCGAATGCCCAATTTTTTCTCCTTCTTACCAACTGCAAATCCCGGAAATTGTTTCTCAACGACAAATGCGCTGATGCCCTTGGGTCCGAGAGCGGGATTGGTCAATGCGGTCATGACATAATAGTCGGCGTACTTGCCGTTGGTGATCCAGTTTTTAGTGCCATTCAAAACATAATAGTCGCCCTTGAGGACTGCCGTAGTTTTCATCGCCGAAGCATCAGATCCGGAGTTGGGCTCCGAAAGACAAAAGGCGCCCAGTTTCTCACCTTTGGCAAGCGGCACAAGATATTTTTGCTTCAGCTCTTCAGAACCGTATGTTTCAATGCCATAGCACACCAGCGAGTTATTGACCGAACACACGACCCCTACCGATGCATCCACTTTCGAAAGCTCTTCAATGGCGATCACATAACTGATGGTGTCCATTCCGCCGCCGCCATATTTTGGATCGACCATCATGCCCATAAAACCCAGTTCGGCCATTTTTCTAACATGGTGAGCGGGAAATTGTTCCTGACGGTCACGCTCTGCGGCATCTTTGGCAACCTCGTTTTGGGCAAACTGCCGGGCGGTTTCTTGAATCAATCTGTGCTCTTCAGTCAATGCGAAGTCCATGCGGCGCCTCGTGGTTGGTTCAATCTTAAATAAATAACGCTACTTTTGCAAGTAAAAAATCTGAGCCGGTTTTATTACTTATTGGCGTTTCGTTGTCCGTGGTCCGTTGTTAGTTGTCAGTTGTTGGGCTCCGCCTGCCTAGGTGTGCCGCCCCTCTTGTCAACTGCCAACTGCCGACTGAGCAGCGGCAGGCGTACCGATTTAGGAATAGTCATAAAAACCGTGGCCGCTCTTTCTTCCAAAGCGCCCGGCGGCCACCATCTTGCGCAGCAGGGGACACGGCCGATATTTGTCGTCGCCCAGATTCTTATGCAGCACTTCCATGATATGCAGACACACATCCAATCCGATAAAATCCGCCAGGGTCAGCGGTCCCATCGGATGAGCCATGCCCAACTTCATCACCGTGTCGATGGCCTCTTTTTCCGCGACGCCCTCCAGCAGACAGTAAATCGCTTCGTTAATCATTGGCATGAGTACGCGATTGGAAACGAAGCCGGGGTAGTCGTTCACCGCCACCGGAGTCTTCCCCAGTTTTCTGCTCAGTTCGATGATTGTGTTAAAACTATCATCGGAGGTTGCCAGCCCGCGGATGACCTCCACTAATGTCATGACCGGCACCGGATTGAAAAAGTGCATGCCGATGACTTTGTCCGGACGCCTGGTGGCCGCGGCGATTTCCGTAATCGAAATAGAAGAGGTATTGGAAGCCAGAATCGCTTCCGGCGTACAAATCTGATCTAATTGTGCAAAAAGCCCTTTCTTCAGTTTCGCGTCCTCCGTTGCCGCTTCCACCACCAGCCGCGAGCCGCTGGCCGGATTCAGATCAGTCGAAGTCTGGATTCGCTTCAATGTGGCGTCGGCGTCATTTTTCGAAAGCTTATTCTTCGCTACTTGACGCTCCAGATTTTTTGTGACCGTCGCCAGCCCGCGATCTAAGAATTCTCGTTTGATATCGATCAAGTTAACATCAAATCCGGCCAGCGCAAACACATGAGCGATGCCGTTGCCCATCGTGCCCGCGCCAATGACGGTGACGATTTGGAGTTGCATAGTGAACCCTACAAATTAGTACACTTCTTCATGAGTTCCAACTGTTTCCAATAATATGGCCTCGGACTTTTCGTGTCTCACGAATTTAAAAATGATTCTCAAATCGTAACCAGCACTACACGCCCAAGAGCCCTTTGTACCTTCCCTTTAATTTGTGAGTTTTCAATTGAGGATTAAATGCATCTTCCTCAAGCAATTCCAATGCGGCGCGAATATCTTCAGCAATGCGCGATTCTCGTTTGATTGATTTCTTAGCTGCCCGAATAAAGGCTCGGGTTCGAATAAACGGTCGCTTCAAGAGAGGATTTCTTTCATGATTTCATCCACG
>DASWHH010000447.1:0-10079 GCA_036398295.1 bacterium | reverse complement strand
GGGGCAGGGATAGGCACCCCCCACTTTTTTTCATCATGGATTGCTATATCTCTTTGCTTTTCCTTTGGAACGATCTCGAACTCCAATCCGACCGCGTCGGCTATCTCGACCATCTTCCTGATAGAAATGTTCGGCGTCTTGTTGAACATCTGACTTATCGCCGCTCTGCTCCTTCCGAGACGTTTTGCCAAATCAGCCTTCTTGATCTCTCGGTTCTCCATGTAAGTCAAGAGCAAATGATAGAACTGGTTAAGTAATCCCCATGCCTTTTGATTAGCTGTTGGAGGGGCGGAAAAAAACTGTTCAAGGTCGTCGTATGAATGCTTCAAATGCTTGCTCATATCGCTCCTTGGATTTTGAGATTCTTTGATACTCTTGGTTTGGTAGTGAATTGGATTTCTTCATGCGATGATCAAAAAAAATGTAATTGTTGCCACATTTCTGAAAAAAAAAGAATCGATGACCAGAAGGTTTGATTTCACCATAATTATAGGACTTGAGATTATACCTGATCTTTTTCGACTGGAAATTTCGGGAGGTTGCCATCTTAGTGATCAAATCTTTAATCAAATCCTGCTCATCTCTTTGTAGTTTTCTGAACTCGTCCATGACCACCGATCTGCCGTTCTCTATAAACATAGTAAACGTCGTAAATTGCATTTGGGATTTTCAACGGTCTGAATATAATGCTTGGCTGCATCTATATATATCGACGTTAAGGTATAATTTAACAATTTTCAAGAAAAATTTTTTCGTGTTTTGTAAACTCTCTTTGGTAATAACTCGAATAATGAAACGGGGATGGGTCAAATGCAGGCGCCGTCGGGCACATCCGGCGGCTCGTATGGTTTTCCTGTTTTCAGCGCCTTGCGGATCGCATCGACCGCAGCGCGCGACGGCAGCCCAAAGGTGCTCGGATATTCTCCGAGCTTTTCCTTGTAACGTTCGGCAAGATCGAATCGCTCGGCGTTCAGTTTTCGTTCGTCAGTCATAACCCGATTCACTAAACGTTCCAGTTGCGTCAAAATCTGTCCAAAAATGGGTAAAATTGAGACTGGCGCGAGACGAAAGGCTCCCGCTCCCGAAAACGGAGAGCCTTGTGCTTTGTTTTTAAAAGAATTACGCTTGTGCGCCAGGAGGGACTTGAACCCCCAGCCTTTGGCTCCGGAGGCCAACGCTCTATCCAGTTGAGCTACTGGCGCAAAACTCTTTGGTGGCTTTCACAGTATTGTAAATTAACATTGCGATCGTCATCGGCCCTACGCCGCCCGGAACCGGCGTAATGGCTGAGGCCTTTTTTGCTATAGCCGCAAATTCTACGTCGCCAACGATACGATACCCTTTGGAATCTTTAGAGTCTTCCAAACGGTTGACCCCGACATCGATCACGACCACGCCTTCCTTCACCATCTGGGCCTTTATGAACTCGGCTTTGCCGATTGCTGCGATTAGTATATCCGCCTGTCGCGTAAAGTGCGTTAAATCGCCAGTTCCCGTGTGACAAACCGTTACGGTTGCATTCGCCCCGTCCTTTTTTTGAATAAACATGTTGGCAAGTGGCAACCCGACAATTCTACTGCGTCCCACGATAACCACGTGCTTACCATCCGTGTTGATTTGACTGATCGCGAGCAGTTGCTGAATCCCAAGCGGGGTACATGGAATGAATGTGTCCGCGCCTAACATCAATTTTCCCCGGTTGATGGGGTGAAATCCATCGACATCCTTTTCAGGAGCAATCGAGTTTATCATCATCGTTTCATCGATATGCGAAGGCAGGGGCAGTTGTATAAGGATCGCATGAACGGTCCGGTCTTCGTTTAATTCACGAACAATTTGCAGAAGCTCCATTTGGGTTGTTGCCTCCGGTAAAGTGATCGTTCGTGAATTTATACCTAGATCGGCTGCCGTCTTATTTTTCATGCTAACATAGATTTGCGAAGCAGGATTTTGTCCAACTAATACAACGGCCAACCCAGGGGTCGAGCCCCGTCTTCGTAGATTTTCAATTTCCTCCTTGAGTGAATGCTTTATGCCTTCAGCTATTTTTTTGCCGTCGATGATAGTCGCTGACATTGCTCCGGAAGAAATTAGGGTAGACTAATGCGTTCAATTTGCGTTGCTTTGCCAGAGGTTTGATCGACTGTGACCACGACCCCACAAAGCCTGAGATTGCTATCGGCCGGTTTATACCTCTCCGGCGTTTGGTGCAAAAAACGTTTGATGGCGATTTCCTTTTTTAGCCCGATCACCGAATCAAACGGACCCGTCATTCCAACATCCGTGATGTACGCAGTTCCTTCAGGTAGAATTCGTTCATCCGCGGTCGGGACATGGGTGTGGGTGCCAATGACCGCGCTGACTTTGCCGTCGAGGTACCAACCCATGGCCATTTTCTCGGCCGTTGCTTCAGCGTGAAAATCGACGATGATGAGGTTGGTGTCCTTTTGCAGCCGACGTGCCTCACTCAAACCCTTTTTGAACGGACAGTCAATAGAGTACATAAAGGTCCGACCCTGCAAGTTTATAACGGCAGCCTTCGCGCCCGACGAGGTTTCGATGATTGTCGAACCGATTCCGTAATTACCCTCGGGATAGTTGAGCGGCCGAAGAATTCGTTTATCCGTTGCTAACATCTCATAGATATCGCGATTGTCCCAGATATGATTGCCGCCGGTGATAACGTCGATTCCCATGGTAAAATACTGACGGGCGATGGCTTGTGTCAGGCCCTTGCCTTCGCAGCCGTTTTCACCATTGGCTATGCACAAGTCAACCTTATGTTTTTCCTTCAATCCAGGAATTAATTTGGCAGCAATTTCTAACCCTGGTTTCCCGACAATATCGGCTATGAAAAGTACGCTTAGCCCGTCGTAGTTTTTGCTCAAGTCCCGCCTACTTCGATTAATTATTAACGGTGTGGAATTTACAATCCCGGTTCATTAAAATCAAATAAAAAATTACTTTGCGTAATCGATAGAGCGATATTCCCGAATAACTGTCACTTTGACCTGGCCGGGGTATCCGATTTCGTCGCGAATTTTTTTTGCGATGTCATCAGCAAGAATCTGGGATTTCACCTCGTCCAACACCGTGTGCTCGACAATGATGCGTACTTCCCTGCCTGCCTGTAATGCGTAGGCCTTCACCACCCCCAAAAACGAATACGCAATACTCTCGAGAGAGGTCATGCGCTTCAAGTAGCTATCGAGTGCTTCTTTTTGCGCTCCTGGGCGCGATACCGAAATAGCATCTGCAATCTGCACCAGGACACTGATCGGTGAAATGACGTTGATGTTATTGTTCGGCGATTGACACGCGATGGCGTTCTGCACAATTTCATTCTCGCCGAATTTTTTGGCCAACTCTACCCCTATCTCATAGAAAGGAGCGTCGCCATAGTCTTCGGCAACTTTGCCGATGTCGTGAAGAAGGCCAGCTCGTTTCGCCAACTGCATGTCGACGCCCAGCTGAGTCGCCATATTTCCCGCCAGAATTGAAACTTCCTGAGAATGTTGGAGAAGATTCTGGCCATAGGTGGATTTAAAATGCTGCCTGCCCAATAGCCGTGCCAACTCTGTGTGAATTCCATGTATGCCAATCTCGTGCAGGGCGTTCTCCCCCAACTCGGCGATTCGGTTGTTGATTTCCTCCCGGCTCTTTTCCACTACTTCTTCTATTCGACCGGGATGGATTCGGCCATCATAAATAAGCTTTTCCAGGGCTTGCTTCGCAATCTCCCGGCGCAGCGGATCGAAACCCGATAGAACCACCGTATGTGGCGTATCGTCGATGAGCACTTCGATGCCGGTGGCGCTTTCGAATGCACGAATGTTTCTTCCCTCCCTCCCGATAATGCGGCCTTTCATTTCGTCGTCAGGTAAACTGACGATCGATACCGTTGTTTCCACCACGTGGTTTATACTGCACCGCTGCAACGCCTGGATGACAATCTCTCTTGCCTCGCGAATGGCTGTCTGCTTGGCCTGTTCGCGAATTTCATAAATTTCTTGTCCCGCTTCCTGCTTAGCTTTTTCGAGCATGTTGTGCAGTTGAATATTCTTGGCCTCGTCACTGGTCAATCCGGAGATTCGTTCAAGACGCTGATTCTCTTCCTGAACCATATGCTCAAGTTCGGCTTCCTTCTTGCCAAGCAGCGCTTCTTTGGTACGAAGCGTCTCGTTGATTTGATTGAGCTCTTTTTCCTTTTTGTTGAGCACATCAACTTTTCGGTCCAGGTTCAACTCGCGATCAGATAGTTGTTTTTCTAATCGCTGAATCTCAGAAAGTTTTGTTTTGGAATCCCGGTCCAGGTCCTGTTTCAGTTGAAAAATCTCATCCTTAACTTCAAGAAGTTTCTCCTTCTTGAGGTTTTCGGCTTCAGCTTTTGCGTTATCAACAATTTGCTGCGCGGTTTCGGTTGCCCGAGCTAACTTTTGTTGTCCCAGACGCTGCCTTAGCAGCCACCCGGCAGCGAAGCCTGCCCCGGCGGTCATCACCGAAATCAATATCCAGATGATTGCCATCTAATTCTCCGAATTAATTTTTAAATCCGGTTTGATGATTATGATTCGTGCAATGGTCAGGGTTGTGTCTTAAGAAAGACAGGCAGGATAATTGTGGAACGGAGGCAAAACCCGGGCTGAATGGAGAAATCTAATGGAAAAATCTGTCGAATATTCGGCGCTAAAATGTCTCTTCTTGTTGATTAAGAGTCGAATCGAGCAGTCCCTGCAAACTCTTAATTTTACCTTCCATTTCAGCAACTAACGAATTCTTCATCCCTCTTTCCTGAAACAACTCATCGGTAATATTCAACGCTGCCAGGATTGCAACTTTTAAAGAGGATTTCGACTGTGTGGTTTGATCGATTTCTCTCATCTTTTTGTCAACATAGTCGGCGACCCGCCGGATGTATTCGGTATCGGTCTCTGCGTCGCTTTTGATGGGATATTCCGTGCCGTAGATGTTGATCTTCAAAATACTGGTGTCGTTTTCCATTCAGGTCGATATCCCGTTTGCTCAGTTACACAAACGATGTCCTACTAAAACACAAGCCCTACACCCGCTAGATGTTATAACTCAGCTCATCTAAGCGAGCTAACATCTGCTCTACTTTGCTTTTTATAACTGCCTCTTTCTCTTTACCAATTGACGTGGAGTCATTCTGCAACTGGCGCAGATTTTCGTTCTCTGCTTGCAACTTTTGAAACAACATCTCCCTGGACTGCGCGTCGGACCGCAATTGCTGATTGACACGCAGCAATTCTTGATTTTCTTTGCGAAGTTTTTCGATCAGTCCCACGGCCTGATTGATTCGTTCTTCCAGGTCGTCTAATTGCTTTACGTCCATTTATGTGCTCTCCAAGTTATCAGCTGCGCAAACGGGCGGAAAAGTTGCTTGACAAGGAATTGATGATTTGTTGAATCTGACGGTCAACCTCTTCCTCGGTCAGCGTCCTCTGCGGTGAGAAAAACGTCAAAGTAAACGCTAAACTTTTTTGACCGGTCGCAATTTGCTCGCCAACAAAAACATCAAACAGACTTAGATTTCTTAGAAATTCACCGCCGTTACTTTTGATGTCGTCTGCGACCAACCCGGCGTCGATGGTCTTCCTTACCAAAATTGCTAGATCCCGAACCACCGGCGGGAATTTTGGTATTGCTGAATAGAGCAGCCACCGATTCACCTTTTCGTGCAATTTGAAATAGTCGACCTCGAAAAAGAAAACCGGCTGTTCGACATCAAACTCCGCCAGAATCTCCTGCTTCATTTCTCCCACGATGCCGATTGCCTGTCCCGCTACTTCGACGTTGAGAGTGGTGTTCTTGCTGAACGCCGTTGCGCCCGGTTCGAAACGGAAATCAACGACATGGTTCCTTCTTAACATGCCCTCAACGATGCCCTTGACATCAAAGACGTCGCAATCCAGGGATTTTTGTTTCCAGCTGTTGTTGAACCGGGCCCCGGTTATTACTCCCGCGATCTTTTTAGTTTCCACAATCTTGCTGCCGTGGCTTGCAAACACATTGCCGATTTCGAAAAGCTTAAGATCGGCGTTTTTGCGGTTGACGTTCCATTTGATGATGTCTATTAGACACGGCAGTAAACTCGGTCGCAGAGTGGAAAAATCCACGCTGATGGGGTTCACCACCTCAGTAACCGGATCGCCTCCGCAGAACAAGGCGGCCTGCTTCTTGCTTAACAGCGTGTAAGTCAAGATTTCCGAAAGCCCGGCCGCAGTCAACTGCAGACGGAGCCGGTGTGAAAATTGTTCATGGAGATTGGCTGGCGTCAGTTGGTCAATGCTCGCGGTTGTATCCTCGGGGATGTTGTCAAATCCAAAAACCCGCGCCACTTCTTCGATCAAATCAGCCTCGCGCGTCATATCGGGCCGGAATGTGGGGACTTCAACCGTCAGTGCTGCCGCACCTTTTGCGGTGATTTTGAAACCAAGGCCGGTCAAAATCGATTTTGTAGCCGTGGATGAAACAGCCACGCCCAGCAGCTGCTTAATACGTTGCGGCCTAAGTTTTATTTTTGTTGGCTTGATCCGCTTTGGGTAGACGTCAATGAAGCCTTTGGCTATTTTCCCGCCGCTGACCTCGGCGATGAGCTGCGCCGCGCGATCCAACGCGTATAGCACGCCATTGGGGTCCGTGCCGCGCTCAAATCGCCGCGACGATTCCGTGCTGATGCCCAGGTGTTTAGAGGTACGACGAATATTAACGGGATCGAAATACGCGCTTTCCAGCAAAACATTTTTTGTAGTCGCGGAGACCTCGGAGTTGAGTCCGCCCATTATCCCACCGATAGCCACCGGCCGCTTGCCGTCACAAATCATCAAACAACTCGAGTTAAGCTTGTGGGTCTTGTCATCTAAGGTCGTGAACTCATCTCCGTTTCTGGCCTTTTTGACGATGATCTTGCGGGCTTGAAGCAGATCATAATCAAAAGCGTGCAGGGGTTGACCCGTTTCCATCATCACATAATTGGTCACATCGACGACGTTGTTGATGGAGCGAATGCCGATGGCCTCAAGACGCTGGCGCAGCCACCGCGGTGAGGCTTGTATTTCCACGTTGCCAATGAAACGTGCCGTGTAGCGTGGGCACTTTTCCGGATTCAAAATCTTTATTTGAACGAGACTTTTGATTGGCTTTGTGTCCTCTTTGATTTTGATCTTCGCCAATTTCAATCTGCTGGCCGCGAGTGCTGCAATTTCACGAGCAATGCCAATCGCCCCAAAGCAGTCAGGCCGGTTCGGCGTGACGTCGATATCGATTACGATGTCCCCGTCGCCAATGGCATCCCGCAGCTTTGTGCCAAACTTGATATGCTCGTCCAGCACCATGATCCCTTCGCCACGAGTGGAGATGCCCAGTTCAGCTTCTGAGCAAATCATACCTTCCGATATCACCCCACGAATCTGCGTGCGCTGGATCACTTTTCCGCCCGGCAACGCGGTGCCCTCCGGTGCCACCGCTACCTTCTGCCCGACCTCGACGTTTGGGGCGCCACAGACAACACTGAGCTTGCGTTTGCCGATGTTGACGTCGCAAATCCACAGATGGTCGGACTCTTGATGGCGGACTTTTTTGACGACCTCGCCTACGACGACGCCATCGAAATTCCAGCCCTGGGGCTGCATGGAATCCACTTCCAGTCCAACCATCGTCAGCCGGTTGACCAGCTCCTTCGGCGTGAAATCGAAATCAGTGAGCGATTTGAGCCAATTGTAGGTTACTTTCATCGGGTCATCGTGCTAAAATTGCATCAGAAAGCGCATGTCATTTTCATAAAAGTGGCGGATGTCATCCACCTGATATTTCATCATTGCGATGCGTTCGACTCCCATGCCCCAGGCAAACCCGGTATAGGTTTCGTAGTCATAGTTAACGTAACCGAAAACCGCCGGGTGAACCATTCCGCATCCGGAGATTTCAATCCACCCGCTGTTTTTGCAGATCCGGCATCCCTTACCATCACAAAAGACACACGAGAAATCATAGTCCGCACTCGGCTCGGTGAACGGATAAAAACTCGGTCGAAACCGCACGCGCAATTTTTCGCCAAGCAATTTGCGGCCAAATGAGAGCAACGTACCCTTCATGTGCGCAAAGGAGATGCCCTTGTCGACGACCAACCCCTCCACCTGATGGAAGATGGGCGAATGAGTGGCGTCGGGAGTATCTTTGCGAAAACAGCGTCCCGGGGCGATAACTCGAATGGGTGGTTGGCGTTTTTCCATGGTTCGGACTTGCACCGGCGAGGTGTGAGTGCGCAACACCAGGCCATTAGGCAAGTAAAACGTGTCCTGCAGATCGCGGGCAGGGTGGTCAGCCGGGACGTTCAGAGCCTCGAAATTGTAATACTCGCTTTCGACTTCGGGCCCGGTCTCGATGCTGAAGCCCATACCAGTGAAGATTTCCTTAACCTCCTCGAGAATCTGGATCAGCGGATTGGTATAGCCGATTTCCTGCTGATAGGTTCCGGGCAGAGTGAGATCGATGTAGCCATCGTCGACCTTTTGCGACTGCAGATTTCTTTCTATTGAAGCAATCGCGTCCTGAACGTGATCCTTGAGCGCGTTCAGCGCCTGACCCAATCTCGGTCGTTCTTCAGCCGCAAGACTGCCCATCTGACTGAAGTAATTGGCGATTTCGCCTTTGCGTCCGAGATATTTGATCCGCAATTCTTCGAGGCGCTCCGCAGTCGTGGCCTCCCTGACTTGATTCTCAAATTGTTCGCGAAGTGAGGATAGTGCCTCTAATGTTTCCGTCAGTAAGCTCGACATCGCAGCTCAACTCTGAGCAATTTGAATGAGATTCTTGATGGCATCGTTATCATGTACCGCAAGATCGGCTAGCATTTTGCGATTGACTTCAATGTTATTTTTTTTCAAACCACTGATAAAAGTGGAGTAGGTCATTCCGTTAGCGCGAACCGCCGCATTGATACGGGCAATCCACAATTTGCGAAAATCGCGCTTGCGTTGCTTTCTTCCCACGTAGGCATACTGCAACGCCTTGTCCACGCTTTCCATGGCGGTGCGCAGCAATTTGCTGTGTCCGCCCCAGTAACCCCGGGCTTGTTTGAGAAGTTTTTTTCGTCTGCGGTGAGACGGCACCGCGTATTTCGAACGTGGCATGTTTCCTCCGTTATGCTAACAACAATCGTTTGATTCTTCTTTCGTCGCTCTTGGCAACGATGGTGGGCGTGCGCAGATCGCGCTTCTTTTTGCGGTTCTTTTTAGTGAGAATGTGACTCTTGCCAGCCTTATAGCGCTTGATACGACCGGAACCGGTGACTTTGAAGCGTTTCATTGCGGCCCGGTTTGATTTCAACTTTGGCATGGAGACTCCTTCATTTTTTTGTTAAATACATAATCATCAATCGACCTTCCATCGCGGCGTCGCGATCGACTTTGGCAATATCTTCTAATTCCGACGCCACCCTTGTCAACAGGGTTCTGGCAAAGTCGAGATGGGCCATTTCACGGCCGCGAAATTGCACCGTGACTTTGACTTTCTGACCCTTCTCGAGAAATTTGCGAGCGTTATTGGTTTTGAAATTGAAATCGTGTTCTTCGATTTTTGGCCGAAACCGGATTTCTTTAATTTGAACCAAGTGTTGCTTCTTTTTTGTGACCTTTTCTTTTTTGCTGAGCTTGTACTTGAATTTCCCGTAGTCCAGAACTTTACACACCGGTGGTGAGGATTCCGGTGAGACCTCAACTAGATCGAGTCCCTGATTGGCGGCCAATTCAATAGCTTCATTGCGTTTCAGGACGCCTACCTGAGTACCATCAGCATCAATTACCCGTACGGTTGCAGAGGTAATTTGCTCGTTTATATTCGGTTCTCTTTTCTTGTTGATGATATGATTCCTTTCTTTTAGTTCATTTCCTTGTTATCTATTTCTTGCCGCAACTGTTGGATGAACAAAATGAGAAAATCGGCTATAAAATCCGGCTGGCGGAAACGCAAAAAGTGCCCTACATGCTGATCGTGGGCAAGGAAGAAATTGCCAACAATTTGGTTGCGGTACGCAAACGCAAGTTGGGTGATCAGGGCAA
>DASWHH010000446.1:0-4191 GCA_036398295.1 bacterium | reverse complement strand
CGGGTGGACTCATCGCTGGCGCCATCGGCATTTTTATTTTCCCATGGAAATTGCTGGACATGTACCAGACCTGGCTCATCACTTACTCCGGACTGCTGGGTTCAGCGGTGGGAGTAATTGTGTGCGATTATGTATTCATTCACCGCGGCCGGCTCAATTTGCAGGATCTTTACAGCGATAACGGCGAATACACCTATTCGAACGGATTCAATCGTCCGGCGCTGATTGCTTTAGTGGCGGGAATTTTAGTGGCAATGGCGGGGAAGCTTCATCCGATTCTGGCGTTTCTGTTTAACGGGGCATGGTTCTCGGCGGCGATGGTAGCGTTTGGGGGTTATTTTGTGCTGATGCGTCGTTACTATTAATTAAATTAAGAACTGGCCGTCCAAACCCCAATTCGGTGATTCTATGGAAAAGCTCCCCATTTTTTTCCCAAGAAAAGCGCTTCAGGACTTGACTGAGATTTTAGTCCCAAAAGATGTGCCACCTGACTCCACTCTTGAATTGACGCTCTCTATTGAGGATCAAAATGTTAATGTTAGAGAGTTCGGTGCTTTCTTATCTTTTGTGGATAGAGTTTATGGAAGGTTAAGTCCCGAAGGCATTTATAGATATTCTCATAACGAGCGTCGTCAGCTATACGTTACTGCAATTGAGAAGGCTTCAATAGAAATTCAGATTACTGAAATGCTATCTCAGATCCGTGAATCACAAAATTTGCTCATAGTTTGGCTCGTAATAAAATATCTTCCCACTCTGATCAAATCCACGACTGAAGGTATAAGAAATATTGCGCAATCATACAGGGATTACCAGGAAGGTCAATTATCACGTGAAAAAAGAAAGCAACTTCGTTCGCAGTTGCAGGACGGAGAGATTACAAATAAGTTAAGTGAGGAACGAATTAATCAACTCGTTGACCTGCTGGACTTCGTTTATTCGCAAGAGGGTCCAAAGCTAAATCCATCCGTTAGGTTTGTCCTTAAGTTTGTAAAAAAAGTGGTAATCAAAATTAAGAGCCCTCATGAACCCAAATGATGTAGACAAAACCCACTTCAGAAGTTGACAAACGCCCTACTTCTTCGCAGCTTGCTGCTCAAAGAACTTCACATACTCGCCATACCCTTCCTTTTCCAAATCCTCTTTCGGGATAAAACGCAGCGCCGCTGAATTCATGCAGTACCGCAGTCCGGTTGGTTTCGGCCCGTCATCGAAAACGTGGCCAAGATGGGAATCGCCGTGTTTGCTGCGCACCTCGGTTCGGGCCATGAACAATTTGTCGTCCACCTTTTCGACGATGTTATCCGGCTCCAGCGGGCGCGTGAAGCTGGGCCAGCCGGTTCCGGAGTCAAATTTATGAGTTGAGCTGAACAGCGGCTCGCCGGAAACGATATCAACGTAGATGCCCTCTTTCTTGTTGTCCCAATATTCGTTTTGGAAGGGGCGTTCCGTTCCCTCATGCTGGGTGACTTCATACTGCAGTTTCGTCAGTTTTTTCTGCAGCACATCATCGGAAGGTTTCGTGTATTTTGTATTCATACTGTGCTCGTCTCCCCAATGTTTTTTGATAAAAGCATCTCGTCCGGAGCCTTTACGATAGCGTTGGTAATGCTCGGGATTCTTTTTATAGTAGTCCTGGTGATATTCTTCTGCCGGATAAAAAGTCGTCGCTGGCCGGATGGGCGTGACGATGGGTTTGTCGAATCGCCCCGACTCCGCCAGCGCCTTTTTCGATGCTTCAGCTAACTTTTTCTGCTCCTCATTGTGATAAAAGATCGCCGAAGTGTACTGGGTGCCGCGGTCATAAAACGAGCCCCCGGCATCGGTGGGATCGAACTGCCGCCAGTAAACCTCGAGCAATTGCCGGTATGTAATCTTGGCCGGATCATAAGTAATTTGCACCGCTTCCAAATGGCCGGTGCTGCCCCCACCCACTTCCTCGTATTTAGGGTTCTGTTTTTGGCCACCCGTGTATCCTGAAATCACTGATTTCACGCCATCGACTTTCTCGAACGGGGCTTCCACGCACCAGAAACAGCCGCCGGCAAAAGTGGCTTTCTCGAGACTCTGCGTCTCTCCGCTCTGTCCGCTGCTGCAGGCAACCAGCGTCGCCACCATAATCAAACAAAAAAAAGTCTTCATTGCAACTCCCTTTTTGTGATACAAAACAACTTATCTAACGTTCAAATGCCACCGTTTAATTTCAAGCAACCGCTTTTTTCTTAACGGACAATACTCTGAACATATTCCCATTTTCTCCACTTGTGACAACAACGTGCACTTCCAGAATGCTTGGTAAGCAATCATCCAGTTTTCTCTTGATTACTTCAGAACGTATTCACATATTGCACAGCCCAGCGCTTTTTCAAAGCATGCGTCCAGTGAAGGCCACTACCCACCAAATATTTACTCTCAAAGGAGATTGAAGATGAAACGGCATCTGCTTTTTGCGATCTTGATCTCGTTTATTTTTTGTATCGATCTCTTTGCGCAGTCAATCGGGTATTACCGGTTTCCTGCGATCCGCGGCGAAACCATCGTTTTTACCTCGGAAGGGGATCTCTGGAAGGTCGGTGTGGCTGGCGGGACGGCCCTGAGATTGACAACTCACCACGGCACAGAATCGCACCCGGCCATCTCGCCCGATGGCAAACAGGTGGCCTTCTCCGCCGAATACGAGGGACCGACCGAGGTTTATACCATGCCCATCGACGGTGGGCTGCCCACCCGCTGGACCTACGAAGGTGAGACGGCAACCGTGGTTGGTTGGACACCAACCGGCCAGATTCTTTACAGCACGGAACATTTCTCCACTCTGCCCAATACCCAGCTCGGTGTCATCGATTTGGAAAAGAGAATCGGCACCGTCGTTGCCCTGAGTCAGGCAAGCGACGGCTCTTTTGAACCAGGCGGAAAGGCGTTGTTTTTCACCCGGCTGCCTTTTCAGGGCAGTCGGACAAAACGTTACCTGGGAGGAACAGCGCAAAATATCTGGAAATTTGCCGACGGTCGGGAAGAGGCGGAACCTTTGACTGCCGATTATCCCGGCACCAGCAAAACGCCGATGTGGTGGAACGGACGTGTTTACTTTGCCAGCGACCGCGACGGCACGATGAACATCTGGTCAATGGATGAAAGTGGCGGCGACTTGCGCCAACATACGTCTCACCAGGGCTGGGATATCCAGTCGCCGGCCGTCGATAACGGCAAAATTGTTTATCAGCTCGGCGCCGATTTGTACCTGCTCGACATCGCCGGCGGAACGACCACGAAAGTGCCAATCACTATCGCATCCGACTTCGACCAAACCCGTGAAAACTGGGTGGAGAAGCCCGTATCGTACCTGAGCGATGTGCACATTTCTCCTGATGGCAGCCAAATCGTCCTCACCGCCCGCGGCAAAGTCTTCGTCGCGCCGGCTGAAAAGGGCCGATTCGTCGAGGTCACCCGCAAGCAGGGTGTCCGCTATCGAAGTGCGCGCTTTTTGCCTGACAAGAAATCGCTGCTGCTGCTTTCAGATGCCAGTGGTGAACAAGAGTTCTGGAAATATCCGGCCAACGGCCTCGAGGAGGGCCAGCAACTGACCCGGGACGCCAAAGTCCTTCGTTTCGGCGGCGTCGCTGCTCCGGACGGCAAGCGGTTTGCCTTCACTGACAAAAACGCCGAACTCTGGATTGGTGAATTTGATTCCCAACAGCCGATCCGCATCGATGTTTCAAACACCGGCGGATTTTCCGACCTGAGCTGGTCGCCGGACAGCAAATGGCTCGCCTATGTTGCCGGTGCAGACAACTTCAATTCGCAGATCGTTCTTTACAGCACCGAGAGTCAACAGAAAACCAAACTCACCAGTGACCGTGTGGACAGCTACAGTCCAGGCTGGAGTACGGACGGCAAGTGGTTGTATTTTCTCTCGGACCGCAGTTTTCAAAATTTGGTTGGCAGTCCCTGGGGTCCCCGGCAGCCGGAGCCGTTTTACGACAAAACCACAAAAATCTATGCCGTCTCATTACTAAAGGATCAGCAATTTCCTTTCAAGCACAAAGATGAGCTTCAGGTGACAGAAAAACCGGAAGAACAAAAAGACAGGGTCAAAAAGGATGAAAAAAAGGATGCACCGGAGACGGTTTCAGTAAAAATTGACCTGGACGGGATACAGACGCGGGTCATGGAAGTGCCCGTGAAGGCTGG
>DASWHH010000445.1:0-4401 GCA_036398295.1 bacterium | reverse complement strand
CGTCAGGTTTTCGCTGTCACGCAGATTCATGCGCTCTTTTATCGTCCGCGCCATGCGTGAAAGGCCGAGAGTCATTTGCGCACCCAACTGTTCGCCCACGGTGCGAATGCGCCGGTTGCCAAGATGATCAATGTCGTCGGTGCCCCGCTTTCCCGCGCGCAATTCCAAAAGGTATTTTATGATAGCAATGATGTCCTCTTTAGTAAGGACGGTGGTTTCGAGGGGAATATTCAGGCCGAGCTTCTTATTGACGCGATAGCGCCCGACGGTCCCGAGATCGTAGCGCTTTGGGTTGAAGAACATGCGGTCGATCAGCCCGCGCGCGGTTTCAATGTCCGGGGCGTCGCCGGAGCGTAGATAACGGTAAATCGCTTCGAGCGCGTCCTCTTCCGATTTGGCGGCATCTTTCCGCAAGGTGTTGCTAATCACTTCCGGGCCGACAAAACCGTCAGGTTTCAGTAATTTCAGGGATTTGATATCCGCCTTTTTGATCAGCTGTAGTGACTCTTCCGTGACCTCGGCATCCTTTTCCAAAAGTAGCTCGCCGGTTTCCTTGTTGATGACGTCGGCAATGGAAGTGCGCCCAATAATCCTTTTCAAATTGGCATCGCTGAGTTTTACCTCTTCCACCAGGTCGAACAAATCCAACAGGTCTTTGTCTGTGGAGTAACCGAGGGCCCGCAATAACGTGGTAACGGGAAATTTCTTTCGGCGATCGATATAAACGTACATCACATCGTTGATATCGGTGGTAAACTCCACCCACGAGCCCCGCAGGGGGATGATGCGTGCGGAGAAAATTTTTGTGCCATTGGGATGAATCAAATCATCAAAGAAAACGCCAGGTGAGCGATGCAACTGGCTAACCACGATTCGTTCGGCCCCGTTGATGATGAACGTGCCACGGTTGGTCATGTAAGGGATGTTCCCCAGGTAGACCACCTGCTCGATGGTTTCGCCAAAATCCTTCTTGTCACCGGAATCGTCTTTTATTGACAGCTTCAGTTTAGCCTTGAGCGGCACCGAATAGGTGACCCCTCGTTCCTGGCATTCGTTGACATCGTACTTGGGTTTTTCAATGTAATACTCGACAAATTCCAAACAGAAATTCTCCCGACTGTCAACGATCGGGAAAATCGTGCTGAAGACGTTGTGTAATCCCTGATTGGCACGCTTATCCGGCCTGATATCGTCCTGCAGAAAATCATTATAGGATTTGAGCTGAATGTCCAGCAAATCGGGCAAATCTATAACCTGAGTCAGCCGAGAAAAGGATACCCTGCCATTAGAGTTTTTTTGCATAGATTTTGACACCTCAAAAACTTGAATTTAAGAAGAGCGTCTTATTTGAGTTCAACCGTGGCCCCAGCATCTTCAAGTTGCTTTTTGACGGTTTCGGCCTCTTCTTTCGAGACACCTTCTTTAACCGCCTTTGGTGCCGAATCAACCAGATCTTTGGCTTCTTTCAAACCCAGGCTGGTCACGGCCCGAACGACTTTGATGACTTGAATCTTCTGCGCGCCGGCCGCAGTCAGGACCACATTAAACTCGGTTTTCTCCTCAGCGGCCGGAGCCCCTGGAGCCGCAGCACCACCGCCGGCAGCCGGAGCCATCGTCACCACCGGAGCCTGCGCCGACACGCCAAACCGTTCTTCAATAGCCTTCACCAAATCCACCAGCTCAAGAACGGTCATATTTTCTATAATTTCCAGCACGGAATCGACGTGACCGTTTCCGGCTTTGCTCGCCTTTTTCTTTGGCTTTTCTTCTGCAACCGCAGCTTCTTTGGCTTCTGACATTATGAACCTCCGTTAAAAATATAGAGATTGATTAATTGTTTAAAGGTCTATTATGGTGAAGCTTCTTTTTGTTTTCTGACGGCGTCAACAGCGAATGCCAGCTTGGACAAAACCGCATTGAGTGAAAACGCCAATTTCGTTACCGGGGCATTCAGCACCCCCAGGACTCTTCCCAACAAAATTTCCCTGGACGGCAGGTTGGCGACTTCTTCGATTCGATCTGGCCCAATTAACACCCCTTCGAAAAGACAGGCTTTGATTTGCAGTTTATCAGTGCTTTTCTTGAACTCCTTTATGACTCGCGCCGGCGCCGACGGATCGGATATCCCAAATGCAAGTGCTGTCGGGCCTTCGAGATACTTGATAACCGAATCGTATTCTGCGAATTGTGCGGAACGGCGCGCGAGCGTGTTTTTAACCACCTCGTAATGCACGGAGGCACGCCTGAATGCACGGCGCAATTCCGTCATTTGCTGGACATTTAGACCTGTAAAATCGGTCAAAAAGACGCTTTTTGAGTCCTTAAATCGTTTTGTGATTTCATCAACCACACCGGCCTTATCAGCAGTTGCCATGGCACTCTCTTTTTTAAGTTTTCGTTGTGAAATCTGGCATTAGCGAACTTCGCCGAGCAGCGTGCCGCGATCGACATTTATTCCTGGGCCCATGGTGTTCGACAGGGTTACTCGCTTGATATATTGCCCCTTCGAACCAGCTGGCTTAAGACGAAATACTGTATCCATGAACGCCACAACATTGTCGCGTATTTTTAGCGAGTCAAAAGAGGCCTTACCAACCGCCACATGAATGATGCCATTTTTGTCAACCCGGAACTCAATCTTGCCGGCCTTGACTTCTTTCACGGCCTTCGCAACATCAAAAGTGACGGTTCCGCTCTTCGGATTGGGCATCAGGCCGCGCGGACCAAGGATTTTTCCGAGCTTTCCGACCTCTCCCATCACATCCGGCGTGGCGACGATCACATCAAAATCCAGCCAACCCTCCTGAATTTTCTTAATGTACTCGTCGAAACCAACGTAATCGGCTCCACTTTCCTTGCCTTCTCTTTCTTTGTCTCCTTTGGCTAAAACCAAAACCTTGACTTCTTTACCGATGCCATGAGGGAGTGAGACCGTACCTCGAACGACCTGGTCGGCCTGACGAGGATCCACGCCGAGATTAACGGCGATTTCCACCGACTCATCGAACTTGGCGGTAGCGGTCTTCTTAATTAGGTTCACCGCATCGTCCAAAGAATAATCTTTTCCGCTCTCAACCAGCGCAGCCATTTGATTAAAGCGCTTGCTTTTGCTCATAATTGATTTCCTGTTTTATTCGACCACGACACCCATGCTGCGGGCGGTACCCTCAACCATGCTCATAGCTGCCTCCAAGTCCGTTGCGTTTAAATCAGGCAGCTTGGCCTGGGCGATTTCCCGAATCTGCTCTTTTGTGATCTTACCAACTTTGTTGCGATTGGGCTCCCCGGAGCCCTTTTCCAAACCGATTGCCTTCTTGATGAGGACTGCAGCCGGCGGTGTCTTCGTAATAAAGGTAAATGAACGATCAGCATAGACGGTGATGACGACTGGAATGATCAAGCCCTGCTTATCTTGCGTGCGGGCATTGAATGTCTTGCAGAACTCCATAATATTCACACCCGCCTGACCCAAGGCGGGTCCCACCGGCGGGGATGGATTGGCTTGACCCGCGGGAATCTGCAATTTGATGCTGGTTAATACTTTTTTTGCCATAAACCCTCGTTTTCTTGGGACTATTTTTCTAATTCAACTTGCAAGAAGTCCAATTCTACTGGGGTGGAGCGACCGAAGATACTTACCAACACCTTTACCTTCTTCTTCTCCTTATTGATATCCTCCACGAATCCCGTGAAATCCGTAAATGGTCCATCGACGACCTTAATCGGATCACCTAACCGAAACGGCACATCCAGGACCTCACGGCCTACGCCTTCTTCAACCCGACCCAGGATGCGATCTATTTCCTCCTTGCGAAGGGCCTGGGGCTTATTTTTCGGCCCAACAAAATTAGTGACGCCGGGCGTATTCAAAATCAGGTGCTGAGAATCCTTGTCTAAGGCCATCTCGACCAACATGTAGCCCGGAAAAAACGCCTTATTTTTTACGCGACGCTTGCCATCGCGCATCTCGGTAACTTCCTCGGCTGGAATTAAGATTTGGGAAATCTTTTCATTCAGTCCGAGACGCGCTACTTCGTTCTCAATATAAGCCTTGACCTTCTTTTCGTGGCCAGAAAGAACATGAATAGCATACCAGTTTTGACCTGACTCTGACAAGTGGACCCCTAAAAAATAAATTTAAGAAGTTTACTCAGCAGGGTATCTGAGAAAAAGATAAACAGCGCCAACACCAACGACAAAACGATGACAACCAGTGTTGAGCCCTTCAACTCCTCATAGCTTGGCCAACTAACCTTAGCCATTTCCTGACTGACTTCAGAAATAAAATTTGCCGGTTTTTCAAGTAATCTCATATGCTCTGACTGTTCCGCTTCAGATAGTTCACTTGCAGGTGAGACAGGACTCGAACCTGCAACCGCTGGTTTTGGAGACCAGTGCTCT
>DASWHH010000444.1:0-5888 GCA_036398295.1 bacterium | reverse complement strand
AAACCCATGGTCACCACGGTGGCGCCGACAATGCCGGTGGATGCGCCCAACATGGCGCCCACCACCACCACGGAAATCGCCAGGCCACCGCGCAATCGACCAAACAATAGCGCCATGGTTTCCAGCAAATCCTCGGCAAGGCCGGATTTTTCCAACATCAATCCCATGTAAATGAAAAGCGGCACGGCAATCAGAACGTAGTTGGTCATGATGCCCCAAACACGCAGGGGCAACAAGTTAAAGAAGCTCAAGCCGGAAGTGAGGACGCCGAAAATCAGCGAGACGCCGCCCAGCGTGAAGGCCACCGGAAATCCGAGTAAGAGTAGAATGAACAGGGAAAGGAACAAAAGCAGGGGCATGAATTCAGCCATGGCGGGCTTTCCTTTCGGCGGTTGGCCGATGCCCTAGCGCGGCACAGAGCGAATGGATGGCCAGAGAGAGGCCCTGAAGAAAAACCAGGAAAAATCCCAGCGGCAGGCAGGCCTTGAGAACGAAACGCGCCGGTAGTCCTCCTGGGTCCGGGGAGGTTTCACCGATTCGAAAGGAGCTGGCAACGAACTCATATGAAGCCCAGATGACCAGCAACGCGAACGGAATCAAAAAAAACAGGCTGCAGACAAAATTGATCCAACCACGGGTTTGGGGTGAAAATTTTTGATAGAGGACATCGACCCGAACATGGCGATCATGTTTGAGCGTATACGCAGCACCTAACAAAAAAATGACGGCAAACAGGTGCCACTCCAACTCCTGCACAGCGATGCTGCTGCGTTTCAGTAGATAACGTGTGAAAACATCGTAGCCCACCACCAGCACGAGCAGCGTGGTGAGCCAGGATACAACGGTGCCAATTTTTTCATTCAGGGAATCAATGAAATCGGCAAGGCGTGTGAAAGCGCGCAACCTTCCTCCGGTGGATAAACTCAGGGGCTTGAAGGTCCCGAGTTTGAAAAGCAAAATATTGAGTCGTCAGAAAACATGCAAGGGAAAATTTTGCTTGAGGTTTTGTACCGGTTGTCACCGTTCTGCACTGCGCTTGTACCTGCAGGTACGCGGTTTGCGAACTGTCCCATTCTTTGGAATTGACATAACTGTACATTTTAGAAGCGGCTACAGAGGCCGATTAAACTATTGGCACATCCCTTGCCGGAGGATGGGTGTTCTAAAAGATGGTTCATGTAGTGATTAACAAAAATGAAACGGAGGTATTGCAATGTCCAATTTCAAAGGTCTATCGGTTCTGTCACTGGCATTCGGCTTGATCATGCTCACTGCCTGCAGCCAGGATAACGGGGTCGGACCAGCTGAAGATTTAACCGTCAACGAAGACGTCGCCGAATCCGTGGCCAGCTCTCTTGGGGAGGACAATGGCGGCGCCGTCGATGCCATCGGCGATTTGACCGATGTTGCCGGCGAAACCAACTTTCAGATTCTCGGCAAAACTTCTGCGACCTCAGGTGTTCAAAGTGTCGATGCTTCTTATGACTCGGTCAACGGTATCTGGACCATCGAGCTGTTCAGGGAACGTGGCAATCCCCCCGGCACATTCTACAGTCTCATTGAGCGCGTTTACACGGTGCAATTTCTCCACAACGGTGTTCCCCAAAAATTCTGGAAAGTGGTTGGTGATACCGCTGACACTATCCATTTCAATATTATCGACGCGGCCGGTCGTCACAAAACCCGCCATCTTTCGCAAGAGTTGAAAGAACTGACCGCCAGTTTGGTTGCCACCGGCACCAATACCAACCTCATCACGATCAACGGGACCTACCGTCGGGCGGCGACGGACACGCTCACCAATCGTAGTGTCACCCGCACGTTGGATCATACCATCGATCTTAACTTCATCGATGTCACCGTCCCGCGCGGCAGCCGCCAGGATGTGTCTGAAAACATCAGCGGCACCATCACCGGCACGTACCATGCGGACATTACTTTTGACGGTCCTCGGGGATATTCCGAAAAAACCGTGGATCGTGAAATTAACATTACGCTGGAAGATGGTGAGGCAGCCATTAACGTGGCTGGTCGAGTCTTTTCCTGCAACCTTGGTCTTGGCGAGTTGTTGGGCGACTAAGCTCTTAAAAGATTCAGCCTTCTCCTTTTGACAGGCGATCCTCAGGAATCGCCTGTTTTTGTTTATTGCCACCTTTTCCTTGTAATTTTTGACGTTTCTATTTATTTTAACGCGCAATTTTGCCAAAGAAATTCCTTACAGAAGATTAGCGTTTTCGCTGACAAAAAATGGAGGTCTCATTGAAATCGCTCAAAAAAGCATCCTCGTTTCCGCCTGCTGCCCTGGTCTTTTTGTTGCTCGCCAGCCATAGTATTGCCTTCTCCCAGGTGCCCCATGAGCTCAAGTGGGTCACTCAATCCATTGAATATTCCGCCCTCTGCTCCCAGGTCTATCGCACCGCCTGGGAGGTGGTGAAAGCCTCCGCCAAAAACGAAGGCAGTGAATGGGTCGTCGTTTTCGATGTCGATGAAACCGTGCTCGACAACTCCCGTTACGCGGTGGAGCTCGCCGCCATCGATTCCAGCTACAGCGAAGCGTCGTGGGCGAAGTGGGTGGTTCGCAAAGAAGCCACGCCCATTCCCGGCGCCAAGGCTTTCATCGACAGCCTGCGAACTTTGCCGCGCGTCCATGTCGCGTACATCACCGACCGCCTCTTTGCTCATGAGCAGGCAACCATCGAGAACCTGCAAAAGCATGGTCTGTTCAAAGACGGCGATATCATGCTCACTAAAACCAGTCGCGAGGATCAAAAAGAAGATCGCCGGCGCTGTTTGGAGAGCGGTACCGACCGTTGCGACAGATTCAATCCGCTGGTGATCCTTGCCCTGTTCGGGGACAACATTCGAGATTTCATGCCTATGCGCGGCAAGGACACCGCTGAAATTTACCGCACGGTGACGCTTACCAACGACGCCCGCTGGGGGAAACAATTCTTTATATTACCCAATCCGACGTACGGCTCGTGGGAGCGGGAGTATCAGTAGGCAGTTGGCAATTGACCATTCGGCGTCAGCAGTTCGCCACTAAACCTTCGCGGCTGAGCAAACGTTTGACTTTCGAATGGAAGTTGGTTATATTTTTAAAATTGCAGTTGCAGAATGACGCAGACCAATCTCCGCTTCTACAAATTCTCCGCCACCGGCAACGATTTCATTTTGATCGATAACCGTGAACGGATTGTTTCTGAGCACGATGCCGAACTCTTCCGCCGGATTTGCCAGCGCCGCGTTTCCGTGGGCGCGGACGGTGTATTGCTGATGGAGAAATCCAGCGAGCTCGATTTCTCACTGCGCTACTTCAACGCCGACGGCTCGGCTGCCGAATGCGGTAACGGCGCTCGGAGTGCGGCGTACTTCGCGTACAAAAATAGAATCGCGGATAAGAAGATGAAATTCCGTTTCGATGATGCCATTTACGAAGCCGAAGTAAAAAATAGTGTCGTTAACCTCAGACTGCCTCCGCCGCGGGACTGGCGCGAGGCAAAAGGAATTTTAGAAGAAAACTTTTTAGAAGAAGGCGGATTCATCAACACCGGCGTGCCACATTTCGTGGTGTTTGGCCACACCCTCGAGGACTACGACGTTCACCGACTGGGCCAAAAGTATCGTCATCACGCGCGCTTTCAGCCCGCCGGAACCAATGTGGATTTTGTAGAGGTCCTCTCCCCCACTCAAATCAAAGTGCGCACTTACGAACGCGGGGTGGAGAAAGAGACGCTGTCCTGTGGAACCGGGTGCGTGGCGTCGGCGGTGGTGGCTCATCGCAAGAAGGACACCTGCTTCACGACGGAGGTGCTGACTGCTGGCGGGACGCTGTGGGTGTCGCAAGAAGGAGAAGATGGGCCTGTCCATTTGGAGGGCGAGGTGAAGCTGGTCTACGAAGGCACGTTGATTACCCCGTAACGCAAACCTCGGGTTTGCTTTCATAGCACACAACGATGCCGTAGGTGTTACAAGCATTGGCTGAACGAAGTTGGAAAACCAGAATAAGATTTATACCATCGGGCATTCCACCCACCCCATCGAAAAACTTCTTGATCTGCTGAACGCACACATGATCAAATGTCTGGCCGACATTCGCCGCTTCCCAACCTCCAGAAAGCATCCGCAATTTACGAAAGAGAATTTATTGCAGAGCTTAACGCAAGCGGAGATCCTCTACATATGGTTAGGCGATCGGTTGGGCGGATTTCGGGACGGTGGCTACGATGCTTACCTTGCAACCGAACCCTTTCAAAGCGGCTTAACTGAATTAAAATCCCTCGGCAGTCAGCAGGCAACCGCCTTCATGTGCGCCGAGTCGCTCTACCACCGCTGCCACCGCCGTTTCGTCGCGGATGAATTGACGCGCCAAAATTGGCAGGTGTTGCACATCATGCCAGATGGCAAGATTCTCAAACACCAGGCGAGGCTGCTATGACTAAAATCATCATCGACGGCTACAACATGATCCATCTTGTTGCAGAGCTTCGGCAATTTCTGAATGAGAGCCTGGAACGAGCGCGGGATGAACTTATAGCCAAACTGAAATCATATCTTTTGAATAAAAAAGTTCTTGTCACCGTTGTTTTTGATGGCGCTCATCCCACCGGCGTTGCACCCACCGAAAGGAATCGTCATCTCGAAATCAGGTTTTCCAACTATCCGTTCAAAGCCGATCCACTCATCAAAAAGTTGATTCAAAAAGAAGAAAATAAAGGCGCGCTGACCATCGTTACCCGCGACTCCGAGATCATTGCCTTTGCCAAGGCCGAACACGCAACCACCATCGCGCCGGAAGAGTTTTGGGTAAGACTGACGAAACGACAGCAGCAAAATGGTATCTTTGATAAATTCGATCGCGAACTATCCGCGGACGAGCTGGCCGAGTGGAAAGACATTTTTGGGCTGAAATGATGTGAGGCGTGAAACGTGAATAAGATGACATTTCAGATTTGTCGTTCCCGTTTGCCATCTGCCGTCTGCCGTTTCACGCTTCACATCTCACGTCTCACGTTTTGAAAATGCAGAGCGCAAATTTAGACGACAGATTGTTGCGGCGACGCAAGGCACTGGTCACCGGCATGATCGTGCTGACGGTGCTGGTGCTATTTACCGTCATATTCGGGGCCTGGAGCTTCTTGCAACGGATGGAAACGTACCTCGAGGAAGAATTAGGCCGACGCCTGCTATCGGTTGCCACCCTCACCGCGAAAATCATCGAGTCCACTGACTTTCCATTTTTTGTGGAATCGGAACGCTATTCGCTGATTTTGCCATCGTTGCGGGAGGTGCTCAACGCCGTTCACGGTGAAAACCAGTTGCAGGGAGCCTATCTCGTGGACGAGTCGTACAAAGTCTTCGCCAGCAGTCGCAACATTTTTCCTTATGGAGAACGACTGACCTTTTTGGAAGACGACAGTACGATCGTTGCGCAGGCTGCGGCTGGGATTCCGGCCGTGGCGCCCATGCAGTTGTTGGAAGGAAATCGCTTCAAGAGCGCGTACGCTCCTGTACTGGGACCGCTGCGGGACGTGGTGGCGATTGTAGTGGTGCAGGCCAGCGCCGACTTCTTCGATCTATTACGAGTGTTTCAACGGGGACTGATTGTCGGTGGCGTTGTTGGCATCGCCCTGGCGGGACTGCTATCGGCATTTCTGTTCGGGGCCATCGCCCTGCTGGTGAAGACCCACGAGTCCTTGCGCCAGAGCGAACGGCTGGCGGCCATGGGACAGATGGCGGCGACGGTGGCGCACGAGATCCGCAATCCGCTGGGAATCATCAAAAGCACGGCGGATGTGCTGAATTCGAAATACAATTCGCAAGAGAATCCCGACGAGCTGTTTGATTTCATACCCAGCGAGGTGCGGCGGCTTAATCGTCTCGTCAGC
>DASWHH010000443.1:0-2652 GCA_036398295.1 bacterium | reverse complement strand
CAAGGCCTCCTGCATTGCCGGCAACTCAACACTCGGTTGTTTGACCAATTCATTTAGCTCATTCAGCCGGTGTCGATGGTTTATATAGAGCGCGAGATTTTCATGCTGCAATAGAGAAAGCCGGCGACTTAGGCGATCCATTTGCTGCGCAGTGACGTTGGGCTTTTCCATCGCCCCCAGTACCTGCAGCATTTCCAAACGCGTCTGGGAAATGCGGTCCTCAGTTCGGCGAACTTCTTCAAGCACGTCCCCCACCATTGTTGCATCGCTGTTGCTATTGGTCGCCTGTAGCTGGCCAAGCACGTTGTCAAGTGCTGCCAGAGTGCGAAGTCGCACATCTTCCATTTCTTGCAAGATGGCATATTTACGCGCCCAGTACTCGGCGAGCTTTTCCTCGTATTCCTTATGCAGCAAACGGTAACGCCGGGAGTGTTTGTGGGGCAAGAGGTTCATTCGCTGTACTATGCCTCGCAATTCTTGCATCGCCGTTTGCGAATGACTCCGGATTCCGGTGGTCAAGGTCTCCAGCGAATCGATCGTGAGCTTGAAGGCATGCACATTGTCCTGCAGAAGTTGGGGAACATCAACGCTTTCCTGCGCGGAGGTCGCGACCGCGTATATTAAAACCATCAGGCCGGGCAATCGAAAGATTGTCGTCTTCATTGTAAATTACCTCTTGAGTTTTGACCAATTTAAGATTGACACCGAATGTATCGCTTTTCACATCTCACGTCTGACGTTTGACGTTTCACTTTGTGAGACGTAGTTGCCGACGAAAATCAAAATCGCGGCCTAAACAAAAATCACCGGCTTGTCCTGGTTGACTACGCCATCAGTTGCTTCAACCCGATTGCGGCAGGCTTCACAGAGCATGTAGTAGCGTACTCGGTCACCCTTGTCCTTTTTGATGGTCGCTTTAACCATTTTCTTCATTTCAGCAATTCGGCTTTTGGTTAGCAGGCACTCGTAAACGGAGTACTGCACGCCGATGCCAAACTTTTTCAAACGCCGATAGAGCCGGGACCGGCGTCGGTCATCTGTGATATCGTAACACACGACGACGAAGTGCATTTTACCAGGCTGTGTTTTGCCTGCCCGTCCGGCAGGCGGGTCGATTTCGGCCATATTGTGCTCCTGAAAAATTATCGAGAAAATCACTCCCGGGTTTCCGCTGATCCCTCAAAACGCAGCCGCAGACGGTGATGGATTGTCGCGGAGCATTTCCCGTCCCCGCAGACTATTCACTTTTCTCGTCTCACGTCTCACGTTTCACTTTTTCCCGACACGCTGATGGGCACATAATCCGTCTGCTTCTCTAGCAAGACCCGGATCAGTTGCCGCACCTGGCCCGTCAGTCCGCCGACCGGATCCGTTGCCGCCGCACTGGGAAAGGTTTTGTATTTCTGGAGCCTCTTTTCAAATGCATTTGTGAACAACTCGAGGCTTTTAGGCGTCATGGTACAGCGTTTTCCGGTTTTAATGAAATCCGTGGGTGTGATCTGTTTGGTGTTGATCACCCGCAGCACCAGCGCATCCACCATCGGACAGCGCCACTCTTCAATCATGTCCGAAGCCAACGCCGCATGTCCGCGTTTGGGTTCATGAAAAAATCCGAGGTAAGGATCGACGCCATGCATCTGCAAGAGACTGCTCATGTGGGAATACAAGAGAGTATAACCGAGACTCAACATGGCATTGACCGGATCCAGCGGAGGATGGTAAGCGCGTGTTTTGAAATTCCATTCGCCATGCAGCGCCTTCCGCAACAAGGCGTAGTGGGCGGCCGTGGCCGATCCCTCAAACCCCCGCAACGATTCCAATGAACCGGCGCGCACCAGCTTCTCTCCTATTCGGCTCATCTGCCCCAATTTTACCTGCAATCCGCCGTGCCGCCTCTGCCTTTGCCACAGCTGCTGTATTCCCACCACCTTACCCGTAATGAATTTTATCGCCAGCTTCAGGCGAAATTCCGGTTCGTGAAATTTTCGAAACTGGGCCAGGCGTACCTGCACGTTGCTGCCGTCGCCGCGCGAGAACTGTCCGTAAAAGCGGCCGTTCTGCGAAACATAAACCACGTCCGTCCCGCGCTCCATGAGGTAACGGACTGCCGGTTGCGTGATGTACGCCGGGACCATCAGTACGATGCGCTCCACATGCAGCGCCGGGACGTCCTCTACAACCGTGCGATTACGCCGGATTTGGATCCGATCATTCACGACACCGACCGTGGCGCCATGTTCACGAACATAAATGGTTGGCACCGACTCTCACCTCCCGTTTGCAATTTGCCATTGGCCATCGTGGGTCTTTTGCAACGCGAGCCATTCCCCGAGGTAGTTACAGCCGCGGGCAAGATGGGAAACTCGGGTTTTGTCGCGATTGACCTGCAGGTGCAGCCGCTCTAAAATCTGAACCGCCACGTCGCGGGCTTGCTCTGCGTCCTCACGACTTGCGGTCAGAAGGGCTATATCATCGCCATACCTTACAAAACGCAATTCCCTTTTGCGAGCCGCCTTGTCAAATTTGTCTAAGTAGACATTTGCCAGCAATGGTGAAAGGGGACTGCCCTGCAGCAGCCCTTTCGGCTTGCTGATTTGCTGAGAACCGGAGCGAGATTCCGTGATCACCTCTGCCGCCATGATTCGCTTTAGC
>DASWHH010000442.1:0-11835 GCA_036398295.1 bacterium | reverse complement strand
AAAAAAAAACGCGACTCTGGCGGCCACACCCAGTTCCCGCAAGTAGGCGGCCACATTCATCAATTGATAATCCTGTACCCAGATGAAGTCTTTTCTGCCGAGATTTTGTTTCACCACTACGGCGAACTTGCGATTGACGTGTTGATAAGCGACCCAGTATTCCGGGCTAAAATTACAGTAAGCGACGATGTCGTGGAATAGCGGCCAGATGATCTCATTGGAAAAACCCTCGTAATACCTTTCTCGCTCCTCTTTGGTCAAGTTGACGGCTTTAAGCTGGTAACCGAAGTTTTTGGTTTCCGCGGTGAACACTTTATCCAAATCCCCGCCTTCTTCCGAGGCAACACCCGGCCAGCCAATCCACATTCCCCCGCGATTTTTAAGCACCGGGGCCAGGGCCGTCACCAGTCCCCCGGTCCCGGGTTTTACCTGCCATTTACCTTCCGCGCTTTTGGTGAGAACAATTGGTAAGCGATTCGAAACAATGATCAGGCGATGGCTGTCACCCGGGCCGGGGGTTGTCATGTTTAATCATCCCCATTGATGGAATCTTTGCGGGCGCCTTTCGTCAAGAGAACGACCTCGCCGTTGGCATCGGCATTTAAGAACAGCGTTTGCGTGGGGTACGCGAATTCGATACCTTCGTCGGCAAATCGCCGAAAGATTTTCAGATTGATGTCCTGTTGGATATCCATATAAACGTTGTAATCAGGGCTCGCGACATAATAGACGATTTCAAAATTTAGTGAAGACTCCCCGTAGTCTTTGAAATGGACGCGGTCCAAACGCGCCCGTTGCTGTTCGCCGATAATTTCTGTTATGATTTTCGGAATGGCCACCAGTTGGTCATAGGAGGTCTGATAGATTACTCCGAGCCCGAAGGCTATGCGCCGCTCACTCATGCGCTTGTAGTTGCGGATGCGGCTGTTGAGCAGATCGCTGTTGGAAAAGATCAGTTGCTCACCGGATAGACTCTGGATCCGGGTGGTTTTCAAACCAATTTTTTGCACCGTGCCCATGTATTCGTCGACGATGACAAAGTCACCAATGACGAACGGTTGATCCAACGCTATCGACATTGACGCAAACAGATCGCCGAGAATATTTTGTACCGCGAGAGCGACCGCGATGCCGCTGATGCCGAGTCCCGCCACCAGGCCGGTTATATTAACCCCAACGTTATCGAGCGCCAGTAGCAAAATGACCGTCCACAAAGCCAACTTAGCGACGAATCCCAGCGCACTTATGGTGGTGACGCTGGCGGCATCGGTCTCTAACTTTTGTTGCCGGTAACGTTTAATAAAAAAAACGATGAGGGCATTACCCCAAGTGGCTGCCTGCCAGAGGACGGTAACGATCAAGATAATGCGGATGATATTGTCGACTTTTGGCGGGAGGGTTACGGCCAGAGCCCCGACATAAATCGATACCACCAATAGTGAGAGAAATTTGACTTTACGAAGCAGCTCCACGATTAAATCGTCAAAGCCGATTTGTGTTTTCAAGGACAGGACATGAAGTCGATGGGCGATGACGGCTTTGAGAATTCTTAAAACGGTGAAGCTTATTGCCAGAGTGGAGACGGCAACGATCCATTCTTTGATGGTGTTATGGTAGAATGTAGTATCGAAGAAACTCATCACACTCCTCCAGAAATTTTATGCCAGTTTTCAAGAAATTGCATAAGTTCTTCGGGTGGCTTCAGCCAGAGGTCGGCAGCCGTGGGACGCAGCTCTTCGCGAACCAAGATGCCGGCGCCTTTCCCGCTCAGCGCGGCGAAGGCATCTTCATCGGTCACATCGTCCCCTAAAAAAGCCGCGGCCGCATCATCTTTCATTTCGTTGAGTACGGTGCGCACCGCAGAGCCTTTGTTCACACCGGACACGCGAAGCTCCATTCCGCCGTCGAATTCCGTGAGTATGAGATTCGCCCTTTGAGCTATCTCAATCCAATGTCCCGCGAGTGCTCCCTGGATTTCTTTTATTTTGGGCTGTGCCAGTCCGCGCCAGTGCAATGCCAGCGATCCAGGTTTGGACTCATATTGCGAAGCCGGGGCGAAATTCTCTACGTGCTGTCGGGCCTGCAACAATCCTGAAGCCGCCGCCTCATCCAGCTTACCGACTTCATAATTGCCGTCGACATGAAGTCTCTCCAGCCCGTGGGCGCCCCAGATTTCTATGGGCTGCCTCAAACCGAGAAGTTGTTGCAAGTCTCCGATACCGCGACCGCTGACGAGCACCAGCCGGCTGTGTCCTGCGTTGATCATGTCGCTGAGAATTTCTCGAATCCCGTCATACGGGAAGGCTAGGTCTCTTTGGACTCGAAACGGGGCGAGCGTTCCATCATAGTCGAAAAAAAGTATCCGCTGATTGGCCTGTTTAACTTGATGCCAAAAACTGTTGAGATCAAAATCTGGCTTTAATACCTTCAAAGTCGTCTAAGAAAGTTTCAACTCAATTCGAATCTTTGTTCACCGGGGTGAAACAGGCCGATGATGAGTGTCAGATATTCCCGAAGGTGACGAGTAATCAAGAAGTTTTCGCGCACAAATTCCCTGGCTTTGTTTCCCATCTCCTGCAGCTTGTCGCGATTGCTCAATAGGTAACGAATACGGAGCGCCGCACCTTCGGGTGTGTTCACCAGAAAACCGGTGTGGTAATTAATGACCTGAATTCTGATGCCACCGGTATCCCCGCCGATGACCGGCTTGTTTTTCCACATAGCTTCGGTAACCGTTAGTCCAAAGCCCTCTTTGATGGATTTCTGCAGCACGATATCTGCGGCTTTTTGCAGCGCGTTGATCGTGCGGTGGGCGTCTCCCGGCAGCAACAAAACGTGAATATCGCGGTCGTCCTTTGCCGACTCCCGTACTTCGTTTAGCACCACTTCGCCTTCAGGATCGTCGCTGGCGCCGCCGCCGGCCAGCACCAATTGCAGGGACGGCACAAACTTTTTGGCCATTTTGTAGGCGTGAATGACACCGATGGGATCCTTGAAACGGTCATAACGGGATACTTGCAGAATCATTGGTCGACTGGGGTCAATCTCGAATCGGCTTCGCACCGATTGAACTTCCTGCTGGTCCAATTCTATGTTCTTTGCATGCAGCGGATCGATGCTTGGCGGGATCAGATAAATAGGATGCGGCAGCGGCTGGGCAAAGGTCGAGAGCGAAAAAATACTGGCGTCGTAGCCCCGCACGTGATTCCGGAGATACTTCCACACCGGACGGAAAGGTTTGCTCACGTCGATATGGCACCGCCACACCCACTTGCCCTTGCGTTGGGGGAAGTGCTGGATCAACGCCGCTGGCTGGGGATCATGGATGATGGCCACGTCTGCGTCTTGCAGCTTTCCTCGCAGGGATTCGGCTGTTTCCGCATTGGTTTTTTCGTAAGCTTGATACAGTTTATTCGAAATATCGGTTTTGTTGCCCTGCAGCGCATTGTGAAAATTCTTTGTGCATTGATAGAATTCCGACTGCCCCTCGATGATTTCCCAGGAGGTTTCCAAACCCAGTTCCTGCATCAACGGCACCATTTTGTTCAAAATTTCGGCGACGCCACCGCCGACGCGAGTGGAGTTGACATGTACCACCCGAATTCCTTTTAAGGTTTTGGCCAACTGCCGTAAGTGCTGGACGACGTCTTCACCGGCGACCTGGGCGTATTTTGGTAACGTTTCTTCCATAAGATGAGCCCTTACTTAAAAAAATCGACGAAAACTTCGGTTAACCTTCGGCGCAAATCTGTCAGGCTCAGAAAATAGGGATCGATTTCATTGAGGGCAGTACAGAGTTCCTCGTGCTTTCCCAGACCGAGCATCCAATTTTGGAAATCATCGAGACGATTCTCATTGCGCCGATGAGCGTCGATGAAGTGATAAAAAACGCTTCCTACCGACATGCGTGGCATGATATCGACAAAGTCGGCTGGATTGCTGACTTTTTGATTGGTATCGAAAATGACGATTTGCGATCGAATGAATTCGAATTGATTGTCATACGAGGAAATAGGTGGGACCTCCACTTCTTCCATCCGTTCCTCAATGACCTCGATGATTTCGTTTCTAAGATCTTCGAGGTTCGGAAAATCGATGGGATCGATCAGACTGAGCCGTTCGGATAGGATTTTGTCATGCAAACCGTGGCGCGCCCAGATGGCAAAATCATTATGGTATTCGGGATCGTCGAATCTTGGCCGCAGACGGCCGCCCCAAAAGTGGTAGTAGATGCTATCGACATCAATGCCAGCCAGAATGCTTTTTAGTTCGTCTGGATTGCGGACGCGCCGGCCGGTGGCGATAGCAATCAATGCGCAGTCTTTGATTACAAACGGATCGCTGCGAGGTGGATTTCTATCCATGACAGGATTTCAGATTCTCCCATAGGTTAAATTAGGATGAACAAGTGCCAGTCCATTCAGCAGTGGGAATGACTGCTCGGTTCAATAAGACGTTTCGACTTTTCTTTCTTGGGTACATCTAATAAAACAGATAACATGGACTCAGGTTCCCCTCGTTGTTATTTTGTTACAGAATTTTTGTAGCCGGCTGATGTTTCACAACTTTCAGAGCATGGAATAACGAAGGCTATTCTGAAGTTCTTAGCAGTGAATTCGCTTGACTAACGAAAGGACTTATGCGCAATGAAAGTCGTGTCCGTAAACGTGGGGCTGCCGCGAGACGTAGAGTGGCGAGGAGAAATCGTTACCACCGGAATTTTTAAAAAGCCGGTCAATCAACGCGTGCAAATTCAAAAGCTAAATGTTGAAGGCGATCGCCAGGCGGATCTAACCGTGCATGGCGGCGAGGATAAGGCAATCTATGTATATCCGGCTGAGCATTATCAATTCTGGCGTGAAGAGCTGCCGGAGATGGACCTGTCATGGGGTATGTTTGGCGAGAATATCACCGCGGCGGGACTGTCTGAACAGACAGCCCATATTGGTGATGTACTTCGAATTGGTACGGCCGAAGCGCTGGTGACGCAGCCGCGCCTCCCGTGCCACAAGTTAGGGATCCGGTTCGGGCGACCGGACATTATCAAGCGCTTCCTCCATAGCCGCCGCACTGGATTCTATCTCAAAGTCCTGCGTGAAGGCGAGGTCGCGACCGAAGACACCCTGCACTGGGTTAGCCGCAGCGCGAGTGAAGTCAGCGTGGCAGACATCGTTCGGGTATATGCGTTTGATAAGTTCGACCGTGAGACTATGCAGCGTGCGGTACAAGCCGAGGCCTTACCTTACAGCTGGCGACAGCATTTTCATGAACGGCTCGAAAAGTTGACCTCGGGTTAACGGGCGTTTGTAAGTCGTTAAGAAGGAAGTTCTTAAAAATTTAAGTAACAAAAGTATCGGAGATCTCGTAAAGGGTTAAGAAAAGCTAAGACCGCCATTGCCTAACGACAGTCGGAGTAAATATGCAACCCAAAAAATTACTGATACTTTTGTGTCTTAGTGGGTTTGTAGATCCTGCTTCTCCCCAGGATAGAATTCTCACCGATATTCGCGATCTTGCCCCGGAAGAAATCAAGATAGAAGGTTTTAAGCTGAGTAGTGAACAGGATGTAGCAATTAGTGCTGTTGGATTTCGTGGTAGCCGCAAAAACGACGTCATGTTCACCAATGCCTGGATTCTTGACTCCAAAACCCGCGATGTGGTGTGGGAAATGTATGACGCTAACGCCACCAAAAAAGGGCGTCGGCTTCTCGAATACAGTGAATCGCTGCAGCTGCCAGCTGGCGCCTATGAAGTTTACTATGCAACCTATCCTTATTTTTATTATCAATATGATCACGGATGGGGACGGTATTTAGGCAAATTTTGGGACGACATTTTTGACAGTGAGAATGTGGAAGACCTTCATCGTGATTTTAAGGATGAGCTACGGACATTTCGCATTGAGGTGCGGGGCAGGGGTGAACGCTTTGAAGAAAGCCATATCGCAAACCTAAATAAAGAATTTACGCAGAACGCCATCATTGAAATGACTGGTCTCGGTGATGAAGAGTATTTGCGCCAGGGGTTTTCTCTGGATCGTCCGCTTGATTTGGAGATTTACGCAGTTGGTGAGGCTCGTGATGACGGCACCTTTGACTACAGCTGGATCGTTAACACCAAGACTCGCGATAGTGTTTGGAAGATGACGTACCGCAACACGGATTACGCTGGTGGCGCGAAGAAGAATCGTAAAGTGCATGAAACCGTTTCCCTGCCGGCTGGCCGGTACGTGGTCTTCTTTGTCAGCGACGATTCGCACTCTTTTCAAAAATGGAACGCTTCACCGCCCTACGACCCGATGTTTTGGGGTATAACCATCAAAGTCAAAGACGCCTCGCTGAAGCAGTATGTCAAAACCTATGACTACGAGGGTTTGCCGGAGGAGAACGTTATCGTCAAGTTTACCCGCTTGCGTGATAACGAGTTCAAAACTCAGGGTTTCACCTTAAAACGTCCCGCTGACCTGCGTATTTACGCTTTGGGTGAGGGTCGAGATGGACAAATGTTCGATTACGGCTGGATCGTTGCTGCCAAAACCAATACCAAGGTCTGGGAGATGAATTATTACGACACTGAGCACGCTGGCGGCGACGAAAAAAATCGTCTCGTTGATGAGGTGCGCAGACTTGAAAAAGGAAGTTATATCGTCTATTTTGTCACCGATGATTCCCACTCCTACTGGGACTGGAACACCGCGCCTCCCCATGACCAGGAGCGCTGGGGTATCACGATTTACGGCGCGGACGATGATTTTGATCCCAATGACATCGGTGAGTATGAGCCGCGCGCCGAGGGCAATATTTTGGCGCAGATTGTACGGGTTGGTGATCATGAGCGCGAGCGGGAGCGCTTCACCCTTGACAATGACAGCGCGGTTCGCATCTATGCTATCGGTGAGGGGGCCGACGGGCGCATGTTCGATTACGGCTGGGTCGAAGATGCCGGCGCCCGCCGGGTTGTCTGGGAAATGACTTACCGAACCACCCGGTATGCCGGCGGCGCAGACAAGAATCGTGTCTTTGATCAAGTCATAGACCTACGCAAAGGCGAGTATATCCTCTATTATGAAAGCGACGATTCCCATTCCTTCAACAATTGGAATTCCGATCCGCCCGACGATCCGGTGAATTGGGGAATCACGCTTTCGCTGGTGAAGAATTGATCGGCCGTATCCCTATAAGCCAGACATCTTCCAAATTTTGACCGCCGCACAGAGACCGTTTTGGTGCCTCAATTTTTTTTAGCACCATTCCTACCTCGCCAATTGCCGGATCGACCACTTCAGTTGCACCCGTCAGGCCCCGGAAAATAGTATTGACAATGGGGTCAAAAATTGCTATTTTGACCGTCGCTTTCTATAACCTGAGGCTGAACCGTTCATGACAACTTCAAAGGGAAGAATACTTTGGGTTGACGATGAGATTGAATTGTTACGCTCGCACATCCTGTTTCTGGAAGAGCGCGGGTATGGCATCACCCCTGTCACCAATGCTGATGATGCGTTGGCTTTACTCTCCCACCAGCCATTTGATCTGGTTTTGCTCGATGAAATGATGCATGGCAAGGATGGCCTCACCGCCTTAGTCGAAATCAAGGATTCTTACCCATCGCTTCCGGTGGTGATGGTCACCAAGTCCGAAGAAGAAATCCTCATGGATGACGCCATCGGTAGCAAAATAGACGACTACCTCACCAAGCCTGTTAACCCCAGCCAGATTCTTTCCACCTGCAAGAAAATCTTAGAACGTACCAAAATTACCGGCGAACGCATTTCCCGGGATTACATTTCCGAGTTTAATCAAATTTCACAAATGCTTCAGAGGCCGCTCAC
This sequence comes from bacterium, assembly GCA_036398295.1. Classification (GTDB taxonomy): domain Bacteria; phylum Zhuqueibacterota; class Zhuqueibacteria; order Oceanimicrobiales; family Oceanimicrobiaceae; genus DASWHH01. Next base: position 4,004 of record DASWHH010000442.1, on the reverse strand, counting down.
CTGGCAGGATTGGATGAAAATTTATGCGATGCTGTGCGAATGGGTGATTGCCACCGACCAGCACCGTGATCTGGGACTCAAACAAACCCTCAGCGATCAATTGCGTGAATGTAATGTCGAGTTTGCCAAATTCATTGAGAAGAATTATCACCAGTGGCTCAACTCGCGGCCCAGCTCGCCTACCCTCTCCGTCGACTTGGTTGCCAAGTACCTGGCCCCGCTGCTGAAAGAGAACCGGAACGTGGTATTCATCGTGATTGACAATCTGCGGCTGGATCAATGGTTGACGATTGAATCGCTGCTCTATCCTTTTTTTACCACAAAAAAAGAGTTGTACTTTTCGATCTTGCCGACTGCCACGCCCTACGCGCGCAACGCCGTTTTTAGCGGGTTGTTTCCCAGCGAAATCGAAGAACACTATCCCAATTTCTGGATTCAAGACGATGACGAGCATAGCTTGAATCGCAACGAGCACCAGTTGCTCGACCACCAATTGGAAACACTCGGTATTCGCCTCAAACCTGAATCGAAGTACGTCAAAATACTGGATGTCAATGAAGCGAAAAGTGTCGCCAACAAAATCGCATCATATTCGAACATTCCGCTGCTGTCGATCGTGGTGAATTTCGTCGATATCCTGGCGCACAGCCGCAGCGATTCCGAGGTCCTGCGCGAAATTACTCCGGACGAGGCCGCCTATCGCTCGTTGACCAAATCGTGGTTCGAGCATTCGTACCTTTTTCAAATTCTGCGAGAATTGGCACGACGCCATAGCACGGTGCTCATCACCTCCGATCATGGCAGCGTGCGCGGCCTGCGCGGCGCCAAAGTGATTGGCGATCGCGAGACTTCCACCAATCTGCGTTACAAATATGGCAAGAGCTTGAAAGTGGACCCCAAACATGCCATTATCGTGAAAGATCCCAAGGCCTACCGGCTCCCGTCCAAAGGGATCAACACCAATTATCTGATCGCCAAAGAGGACTATTACTTTGTTTACCCGACCAATTATCATTATTATTTGAACTATTTCCGCGACAGCCTCCAGCACGGCGGAGTATCCATGGAGGAGATGATTTTGCCGATCGCGACGCTCGAGCCCAAGAACCAATGAATGGTAACGGAACTATCTACTATGGCGGAGAGGAATCATGAATCGAATTTCTTCAATCAGATCGAAGTTCTGCAGATTGAGGTTCTGGAATCTTCTCGCCATAATGTTGGTATGCTTCTTGTGGCTCATTCTGAGAGAGTTCTTCTAACCTGCAAATTCACGGCCGAAATGCCCGTGCGCGCAGAGGCATTGAAAAATAGTAAGTCACTCGGTGTACTCAATGAAGGATCATAATGTCGGTCCGCGATTCAAAAAAACTCGGTTTTGATCTAGATGCTCTCTGAAACTGAAACCAAACCCGGTAGCTCTATCTCCGCCGCCAGTGAGTGCTTCACCTCCAACCATCCCGAAGAGACTCGGCATATCGCCGCCAACTTGGCGCATACTTTGGAACCGGGCGCGGTAGTTGCACTGTTTGGTGAACTGGGCAGCGGCAAAACCACCTTTATTCATGGCCTCTGCGAAGCGTTGCGGGTAAGTGGCGACGTTACCAGCCCGACGTTTACTTTGCTTCATGAATATGCCGGTCGGCTGCCGGTCTACCATTTCGATTTTTATCGAATTGAGCATGCCGACGACATCTGGCAACTGGGTTGGGAGGATTACTTTTACGGCGACGGTATCTGCCTGATCGAATGGGCGGATCGCATTCTTGATTTCCTTCCAAAGAATAGAATTGAGATTTCTATGCGCAGTTGTTTTGAGCAGGGATTACCGAACCGTCGCGAAATTCAGATTCTAAGAAAATGAAGATACTTGCGGTGGACACCGCTACCGAGGTCTGCGGTGTGGCAGTGCTCGAGGACGACCGGCTGGTGGTGGAATACCGCATCCAGCAAAGAAACGTCCATAACGAAAAACTGGTGGCCGCCATTGAAACGCTGTTGGCAGACGCCAGCCTGCAAATAAAAGATTTGGACGGATTGGCGGCAGCAATCGGCCCCGGATCTTTCACCGGCCTGCGTATCGGCCTTTCGGTGTGCAAAGGGCTGGCCTTCAGCGCCAACTTGCCACTGGCCATCGTCAATACCCTCGATGCTATGGCCCACGAGGCCCACTTTTGGAAAGGTAAGCTCTGCGCGGTCATCAAGGCCCGCGCCGAGGAGGTTTATTTCGCCACCTACGAGAAGGATTTGCATGAAGTGAGAAGGACGGCTGACTACAGAATTGAACACGTTGGAACCCTCGCGCGTGCACTTGATAGTGGAACGCTGGTTATCGTGTATCCACCAAACCTGCGGTCGGCGTTTTCGGCAGCAGGATTACTTTTTCCTTCGTTGGAACGGCCGGTTTTGAGCGCCCTTTCCATAGCGCAATTGGGGTATCGAAAACTATTGCGTAACGAATCCGTCGACTTACAGACGGTTGAGCCGTTCTATCTGAAAGATTTTCAACCCAAACGTAAAGCTCACAACTATGATTTCACCGCACCAAACTGAAGCGCAACCAATACGCAGCGCGTTTAAGGGGGCACGAGTTCGTGAAATGCAAATCAAGGATATTGAGCGTATAGCTGAGTTAGAAAGGGAATCGTTTTCAACGCCGTGGTCACCGGAAAGCATTGCCTACGAAGTCGCCAACAATCCCTTCGCGGTTGCCCTGGTGGTGGATCGACACGGCCTGATCCTGGCTTATGTAATCGGCTGGTGCTTTTCCGAAGAGTCGCACATTGGCACTTTTGCGGTGGACCCCGCTTTTCGCGGCAACGGCCTTGGGAGCCTGCTGCTCAAAAATTTCATAGCGCAAGTGAAGTCCCGAGACGTTCCTGCAATACATCTCGAAGTGCGGCAGTCCAATTCAGCCGCGCAGCAATTATATTTCAATCACGGGTTCGAGCAGGTTGGGTTACGGAGGAACTACTACACCAGCGAGAGGGAGGACGCGCTACTTTTGAGTCTCTATTTAGAGGAGAGCGAGTGATGGACTGGTTTAAACGTGCAAAAGAGGGCTTGAAGCCGCAGAAACGGAAAGACATGCCCAATCTTTGGATCAAATGTGACGGCTGCCGGGAGATCATTTATAAAAAGGAGATGGAAAAGAATTTTCACGTTTGCACCAAATGCGGCTTCCATTTTCGCGTTCAGAGCTCTGATTACATCGAGATTTTGTTGGATGATGAAAAATTCGAGGAGTTTAACTCCAAGATCACGCCGGTGGATTTTCTCAGATTTCGAGCCAGCAAGCGCTACTCTGATCAAATCAAAGAATCCATCAGGAAGGCCGGCGTCAATGATGCCGTGCGCACCGGCTTTGGCTCCATCTATGGCTATGCGGTCGTGATGTGCATCATGGACTTCAATTTCATCGGTGGCAGTATGGGCTCAGTCGTGGGTGAAAAAATTGCCCGGGCCGCAGACGAGGCGCTACGACGTCGCCTGCCCCTCATTATCATATCCGCGTCCGGCGGCGCCCGCATGATGGAGGGAGCGCTCTCGCTCATGCAAATGGCCAAGACTTCGTCGCGGCTGGCGAAGTTAGCTGATGCCGGCATTTTGTATATTTCCGTTTTGACTGACCCCACTACCGGTGGCGTTACCGCGAGTTTTGCGATGTTGGGTGACGTGATTTTATCCGAACCGGGCGCACTCATCGGTTTTGCGGGTCCGCGCGTGATCAAGCAGACCATCGGCCAGGATCTCCCCGAAGGTTTTCAGCGCGCGGAATTTCAATTGAAGCACGGCTTTCTGGATGGCGTGGTTAGTCGTTTTGAAATGAAGCACAAGATCAAACAGATTCTGGATTTTGCCGTGGGGGAGTATAAAAGGGGTTCCGCTAACGGACAGGTGGAGCCCGCCACGAATGAAGCCTTCATGAAGAGAGTCACCATTGTCGACAACTTCGAGCGGGTGTCTCCGGAGAACTAAGAAAGTTCATTGTTTTGAGGGGTAAG
>DASWHH010000441.1:0-3047 GCA_036398295.1 bacterium | reverse complement strand
GGTGCCAACCAGTCGGAACTGATCAGCACCTGCACTTTTGGAAATCGGAGTTTACTTTTTTCCTTCGGGAGCCGCGGTGGTGGTTGCAGCCGGAAGGCCTTTGTTAAGTTCTTCCAAGAGCTTTTGGGTCAGATCCGGCTGATCTTCTGATGCGTACAGAATGTTTCCGGCTACCACATCAAAGATGTACTGATAGCTTTCTTCCTGGCCAATTTTCTGAATGGCCTTGTTGATTTTATCATACACCGGTTGGATGAACTCGACTTCCTTTTTGGCGGCCTCGCCCTGCTGTCCCCATTTTTCGTTCAGGAACTGCTGATACTTTAGGTAGAGCGTCTGAATCTCTTGTTGTTTCTCGGCCTTTCTTTCGTCGCTTAATAACAAGCTTTGCGCTTCCAACTGCTCCTGCAAGTCCTTCACTTGTTTCTCCATATCCTTGGCTTCGCGTTCCCATGCCAGATTGAGGTCCTGCAGTCTCTTTCTGACGTCGATTGCGTCCTTGAAAACCTCGAGAATCTTGTTGGAGTTGATGTAGCCGATTTTCAACTGCGCCAAGGCGGGCTGGGTGGCGAACGCCAGGACGATTGCCAGCAAACAGAAAGTCATAACATGTAATTTCACGCGTGTCACACTTGCCTCCATAAAATAATTAGAGAATATATGTTAAATTAGAAACTTCGACCAAAGACGAAGTGGGGTTTCCACTCGCCAAATTTTTCGCCGGTCAGGGTGTCGATGTTATCGAAGCCGTACGCGTAGTCAAATCCTAAAATTCCCAACATCGGCATGAAAATGCGAACTCCGACACCAACCGAGCGCCGCAAATCGAAGAGGTCGGTTTTGCCGAGACTTTCCCAGGTGTTGCCGGCTTCGGCAAACGCGAGTCCGAAGATAGTCGGGTTCGGGGAAATGGGGAAACGCAGCTCGGTGCTGTACTTGAACATCACTTTGCCACCAGCTTGGGTAACGGTCCCGGATAGCGGATCGCTGTAGCCGCGTAATGGAATGGAGCGGGATAAACCCTCGCCGCCCATGAAGAAAAATTCCAAGAATGGTATGTTGTCGCGATCTGCACCGAAGCCCTCGATATAGCCGAACTGCGCGCTGTTAAACAAGACAAATGTCCAGAAGATTGGGTTAAACCATTCGTTTTGGACGATGTGTTTATGGTAACTCACATTTCCTCCCAGCGGTCCGCCCGACACCTCGGTGGAGATGGAAAAGCGCGAGCCAGTGGTTGGGAATTCCGGCCGGTCTAAACTGTTGCGGGTGATGATCTGGGTGACGCTACTGGTGGTCAATGGCCACTTTTGGGTGGCAATGCCGTTGGGGTTGAATTCGATAATTTCCGGAATGAAATCCGACAGGTTGGTGCGGTCGATGCGATAAATCCAGTCGGTGCGGAAAAAGTTATCCGGCCAACGTAACCGCCGTCCCAATCGCACTGAAGCGCCCTGGCTATGTTGCTCATATCCGGTGAAACGGGGGTCGCGTTTGGTGTCGTAAAAACTCAATCCAACCAGTGTCGGCGAATCGCGGAACCAGGGCTCTGTGAAGCTGACTTGAAACGAGCGAAAGGCGCGACCAAAGTTCCAATCGAAGCTGAGGATCTGGCCATTGCCGAAGAAGTTGTTCATGGTCACGCCGACGCTGCCGATGAGTTTATCGCGCTCGCTGTAACCCGCAGAAAGATTGGCGGTGTCGGTGGATTTTTCTTCCACTTCAAGGGAGATGTCTACGAACTCATCGCTGACCGGCTGGACATCGGGCTTGACGTCGGCGAAATAATTGAGGATGAAAATTTCTCGCTGGCTGCGAATGAGGGCTTCGCGGCTGAAGGTGTCGCCGGGCCGAATTCTCAGCTCACGGCGGATGACTTTTTCCTTGGTTTTGGTGTTGCCCGCAATGTGAATTTTGTTCACCTTCACTGCGTTACCTTCAACCACCCGGAAAGCAATATCCACGGTATCATCAGTGACGGGTTTTTCCTGCGGTGTGATCTGGGCGTAGATATAACCGGAGTCGTAGTAGAGGCTGCCGATTCTTTCAAAGACAGCCTTTTCTATTTTTTCTTTATTATAGACATCGCCCTTTTTGAAATCGAGGTAGCTATTCAATTGATCTTTATTGTAGAGCTCATTGCCATCCCAGGTGATGTCGCCGAAGTAGTAGCGGGTACCTTCGCGAACCCATAGGTCGATGAACATGTCCTCTTTGTTTGGTCCATACGACAGGGAGTCCCTTATCACCTCGGCGTCACGAAAGCCCTCTTTGCGGTAAAAAGCAATAAGCTTCTTTTTGTCTTCTTCATACTTTTCGTTATCGAAATCGCCGCCGCCCAAAAAGAGGAAACCGTTTTCTTCGGTGTCCTTTAGTTGTTTGCGAAGCTTTTTGTTGGAGAATGCCGTGTTGCCGTGAAAGCGAATGCCCTCTATCGTTACCTTATTCCCTTCCTTGATTTTCAGTCGCAAAATCGATTGCCCATCTTTTTCGCCCGGACGTTCACGGCTTTCAACCTCTGCCAGGAGATAACCCTTCTCAGCATACAGGTTTTTGATTTTGGATTGCGCCTTTTTCAATTCCCGCGGCCCCAACACTTGGCCTTTATACAAATCGAGCTGCTTTTCTATGTCTTTGGACTTGATCTTTTTATTGCCCTCCAGCTCGATTTTTTCCAGCCGGGGATATTCTTTGACTTTGATGGTAAGATAGACCGAGCTGCCCAACTCTTTGTCCAGCACCACTTCGATGTCCGAGAACATATTTAAGCTCCACAATTGCTTAATGGCTTTCTGGATATCTTCGCCCGTGATTTCCTGATCGATGGCCAGGCCGGAGTTGAGCTTAATGAAATTGGCATCGGCGGTGCGGTTGCCATCCACCGATAATCCAATCAGGTTCAGCGTTCGCCGTTCGCCGACCTGCGCCCGGGTGCCGTTGCTGCAAAGTAATAGTGTCAAGATGGCCAGCGCGTAACTGACTATCTTTGCGAATGCTCGGTACATCTCAAATTACTCCTTCGTTGCGCTATTTTGATTTAGTAACCA
>DASWHH010000440.1:0-4506 GCA_036398295.1 bacterium | reverse complement strand
TTCTGGTCAAAGACACCGGCATCGGTATCCCGGTGGACAAACATGAGTATATCTTTGAAACCTTCAGCCAGCTGGACAGCTCATCAACGCGAAAATACCAGGGAACCGGCTTGGGGCTGGCGATAACCAAACGCCTGGTGGAAGTGATGGGGGGTATCATACAGGTGGAGAGTAAACCGGGTGAGGGTGCGACTTTTACCATCAACATGCCGTTGCAGTCCCTACCCGATGCCGCCGAGCACAACAGCGTTGAACCTCAAAATGACATCCCGGACGCCCTACCCGCAACGGATTCGAACGGTGGCACAACTATCACTGAAGGGCGCCTCGCCACGGGCTTTGTTCCGCACCTCCTCTTGGCGGAAGACAATGAAGTCAATTGGCGCCTCATCCAAAAAATTCTCACAGACAATGGCTGTGAGGTGGCGCTGGCAACAAACGGGAAAGAAGTGCTCAAGGCTTTGGCGTTACAGAAGTTTGACCTGGTGCTCATGGATATGCAGATGCCAGAGATGGATGGCTTCGAGGCTACGCGGCTGATTCGGAAAAACTCCGAATTTGACGGGCTGCCCATCATCGCGCTCACGGCTTATGCGATGGTTGGTGATGAGGAAAAATGCAAAGCGGCTGGCTGCGACGATTACCTGAGTAAGCCCATCAACAGAAATGATCTAATCGAGCGCATTCATTTTCATTTGCAGAGAGTCAGCGCTGTGCCCGATTTCCCGGCTCGGGATGAAGAGGTCTTTGAACGGGAGCTTCAGGAAGAAATAGCCGGGCTGCGGGGATTCTATCTCGACAACTTGAAGGAGCGCCATCATCAATTAGTGACAGCTGTGCGCGAGCAAAATTTCGGCGAGATTGGCCTCATCGGGCACAGCATGAAGGGCAGTGGCGCTTCCTATGGTTTTGCCGAGATTTCGCAACTGGGTTTTGAGATCGAAACTGCTTCCAATCACCATGACCTGGATGTCCTGGCTCGACTCCTTCACAACCTGGAAGATTTTTTGAAGAAACACAACGGCGCCGAAACCCACACTTAGCGACTGGCCAGCCTTTTCTTTCTTACCGGTGTCAGGATAGTGACAGGATGTCGAAATACCGTCACCGGCTTCACCCACACGGCGATTTTTCCCCACGGGCCGATTAAGATCTAAAACCTTAAAAAGTAATCGTTTCCGTAGCAGCCTACAGCCGCTCCAGCGATTGGCACGCAATTCGTTAGCCTCCCACCAAGAAAATAGAGGAATGGGAAAGAACCTTCCAAATGAGAAATATCCTTAACGCTGGAAAAGCAGCAAGCGTCTTGGAACTAAAATCAGGAGGGAACACCTATGGAGCGCTACAATTCGTTGGCCGCCGGAAAGAATCAGAAGCAACAGAATTTTGAAACCCTGGCTTTGCCGCTCAAGAATCAAATCTATAGTAAGGCTTTACGCATGACCAAAAATCCCATTGACGCCGAGGACCTGGTGCAGGATACCTTTTGCGGGCCTACCGCTTTTTTGATCGCTTCGAGCCCGGAACGAATTTTTTCGGCTGGCTGCATCGCATCATGACCAACAATTTCATCACCCAGTACAACCACAAGAAAAATGCGCCGGCCCGCTTCGATTTCGACCTCGCCTGCGCCACGGTGCACAATGATGACGCCAGGGGTTCGGAAAAGTCCTTTCGTCACGATGTCCCCGAGACCAACCATGTAGATTTTGATGACAAAATCAGCGCTGCCCTGCAACGGCTGCCGAAAGAATACCGCGATGTGGTATTGCTGGCGGATGTGAGCCTGGATCGCTGACGAAATCGTTTCGAAGGTTGAAAGCAGCCAACATGTCGTGGCCGCGGTGGCGCGGCTCCTTAACACCCACACCCGAACCGAGGCGGGTTATTCCTCCCTTCTGTTGTGATGCTGAAATAACAATCGCGTGTTGAAATATCAGCACACTTTTGCTCTCCTCCCCGACCAGTGCAACGAGCTGGCTAACTTCTTTAAACTTAAATCTTTTAATTACTTATACCATGACGAAGACGCCGAATTCGGTTTTGGCATGAAGTTAGTATTAGGGTAGTGATGAAACCGTACTGGAGGAAGCATGAGTGTCACGTCTGACCGCCGGGTGATTGACCGCGACCGGATGAAACGATTCGAAATTCTTGCCCTGCCGGTGATGAACAAGCTTTACAACACCGCTATTCGTATGACCCACGACCGCAACGACGCTGAAGATTTGGTCCAGGATACCTATCTGAAAGCCTGGCGATACTTTGATCGCTTCGAGCTGGGAACGAATTTTCATGCGTGGATTTTTCGAATCATGGTCAATAATTTCATCAACGCCTATCGCAAGAACCTGCCGCAATCGAAGCGCAGCGATTTTGAATTGACCTTCCAGAAAGTGTCGAATAGCGATAGTGTCGAGCTGCCAGCCGGCGATGCCATCCATCCTCATGTCGATTATCACAGTCTCTTTGACGATTACATCTCGACGGCGCTGGAAAAGCTGCCTAGCCAATTCCGGCTGGTGGTGCTGCTCTCAGATGTCAACGATCTAAAGTATAAGGAAATTGCTGAGGTCTTGGACTGCCCAATCGGCACGGTGATGTCACGGTTGAACCGCGGCCGACAAATGCTGATGAAGTCCCTGCAAGGGTACGCCCAGAGCAATGGCTATGTGGCGTGCGGTTAAATTCGTTCTCATCGTACTTCCCTTCATAAGACTCCCGTGGGTTTTGTTACCGCGGGAGTTTTTATTTTTGCCTGAGTCTCAACAATTCGTAAACTATAAGAAGAGACAGGGGCATCCGAGCTAAGGTTTATCAATTACGAAGGATTAATGGAAATATTCACGCTAGTTGGAATTTTTTGGATAAACTGTTAGTTTAGGACAGAAACTCATCTGCCAACCCGAAGGCCTGACTTCCATGACAATCGCGTTCATTCTGTTTTTGGCCACAATTTTTTTGGCCTACGCTAACGGCGCCAATGATAATTTCAAAGGAGTCGCCACACTCTTTGGCAGTGGCGCCACGAAATATAACTCGGCGTTACGGTGGGCCACGATCACCACTTTTGCCGGCTCCATCTGTTCAATTTTTTTGGCGCAGTCGCTTATCAAGCGTTTTTCCGGCAAGGGGCTCGTTCCCGACGCTCTCGCGGCCTCTCCCGAGTTTTTGCTGACTGTTGCCGCTGGCGCCGGCCTGGCGGTGATGCTGGCGACGGTTCTCGGCTTTCCGATTTCGACAACCCATGGTTTGACCGGTGCGCTCGCCGGCGCTGGCTTTGCGGCCGCGGGAAGCCAGGTGAATTTCTCCATCCTTGGAAAAGCGTTTTTCCTGCCGCTGGTACTGAGTCCATTCATTTCCCTGACACTCGCTGCGATTCTCTACCTGTCCTTTCGATTTTTACGAATTCGATCGGGCATAGCAAAAGAGACCTGCCTTTGTGTAGGGGAGGCCGAAGATGTGGCGGTCGCCATACAACCCGCCGGCGCCCTGGCCGCTGTGACCGTGCGGCCCGAGCAGATACGTATCGGGACCGAAATCAGTTGTCAGGAGATCTATGGCGGAACCTTCTTCGGCATCAATGCGCAGAAAGCGCTGGATCTGAATCACTTCATCAGCGCCGGAGTGGTGAGCTTTGCGCGCGGTCTCAACGACACTCCCAAAATTGTGGCTTTGCTGTTGGCCTGGCAAGCGTTTGACATCAAATTTGGGATGCTGGCAGTTGCGCTGACTATGGCGGCTGGCGGTTTGATCAACGCAAAAAAGGTGGCCCTCACGATGAGCAAGAAAATCACGCCGCTCAATCACGGCCAGGGGTTCACTGCGAATCTTGCCACCGGGCTGCTGGTGGTGTTTGCCAGCCGCCTGGGGATGCCGGTCTCCACCACCCACGTTGCGCTGGGTTCGCTCTTTGGCATCGGACTGATCACAGGCAAAGCCAATTGGCGGGTGGTGTCAGAAATCTTACTGTCTTGGCTGTTAACGCTGCCGGTTGCGGCGTTGGCGAGCGCTGGCATTTTTTGGATGCTAAAGTAACCACCCCGCCCAATTTTATGCGCTTGAAATTTAGCCAGCTTTTCTTTAATTTGAATCATGCCCGAGTTCCACGATCAAACCGCACCTACCTTCTCCGTTATCGTGCCGGCGCTGAATGAGGCTGCCAGAATTGTCAGCGCCATCCGCAGCGTCACAAGTCAAAAGGCGACTGTCGAAGTGCTCGTGGTGGATGGCGGCAGCGCCGATCTCACTGTTTCATTAGCGCGTCGTGAAGGCGTGCGCGTGGCATATTCCCAAAGCGGGAGAGGGATCCAGTGCAACGCTGGAGCGCGGAGGGCTTCGGGGGATATTTTGATTTTTTTGCACGCGGATAGTTGTCTTTCCAACGATGCGTTTAAAACGCTCAGCCAATACTTTTCAAATCCGAGCGTTCAAATTGGCACGTTTCGACTTAAATTTGATCACCCTCACTGGCTGCTGTGTTTTTATGCCGCTTGCACTCGCTTC
>DASWHH010000439.1:0-2337 GCA_036398295.1 bacterium | reverse complement strand
TTATTCTCAAATATACCAGTGAAAGATCAACTATCAACATTGAAGGCAGTGTTTCGCCGCCTGTAAATGTTATCATCACAAAAAAAACAAGTTCTGACCCGGGCATCAGTAATAAACTTGTCTCAATTCAAATTGAAATGAAACCCTGGGCCGATCTCACCGTATTTTGACCCTATAAAAACACAGCAAATTATTTTTGAATATAGAACCAGAGGAGTATGTGTTATGTTAAGGAGTAACAACCGTGGATTCCGGCCTTCAATGGCAGTGGTTCCGTCCAGTGAAAGCCGGTTGAATGCCGAGAGTAGAAAGTTCTTCTCAGAGAGAGTTGATACCAGCGATTTAATCCGTCGCAAACAGCCGCAGGCGGATCTCAAACGTCAGAATCGCCGGGTTTTTGAAGTTTGTATCGCCGCCACTCTATTTTTTCTAATCATCACTTTTCAGGTTGCCAAGGAGTTTTCGGTGTCCGCGGCGGCCATAACCCAGCCGGAAATCAAAATTGAAGTGGCCGACATTCCTGTTACTCAGCAACTTAAGCAGTCGGCGCCCCCGCCCCGGCCTACCGTGCCGGTGCCGACCGAATCCGAGGATGTTCCCGAAGATTTAACTATCGCTTCTACCGAAATCGATCTGACGCAGATTCCACTTCCGCCACCGCCACCTGAAGAAGACGAGATGCCGATTTTCGTGGCCTACGATGAGCCGCCGCAGATCATCGGCGGTATGGGCGAGCTGCAAAAACACCTGAAATACCCACGCCTGGCGCAGGCGGCAGGAGTGGAAGGGATTGTGTTTGTGAAAGTATTGGTGAGCGCCAGGGGCGAGACGGAGAGAATGGAAATCATCCGTGCCAAGCCTGAAAAAATGGGCTTCGAAGAGTCGGCGATGGCGGCGATTCAAAAAGTAAAATGGGAGCCGGCGAAACAGCGCGACCGCAAAATCCGCGTTTGGGTTTCAATTCCGGTGCAATTCAAGCTCGTCAGCTCGTAAGTTTTCATCAACATACCTCTCAGATAAAAGCCCGTGGCCTTTGGTTGGTCACGGGCTTTTTTGTGTTGTGGTGAATAACCTGCATGAAACTCTGCCTTGACATTTCGACAGAATTTTCTACATTAGAATTTATTATGAAAAATCTCGACACTAATTCTTTGAAACAGGCTCTGGCTTCAGAGGACATTATCCTATTTGGCTATTTGTTCGGTTCTCATGTTACGGGCAAAGCAACTTCCTTGAGCGATGTGGACGTTGCCATTTATCCAGCAAGAAAACTAAGCGCGGATGATCGATTGGGCATCATTCAGCAGTTGGGAAAGAAAACGAAATTGGATAATCTGGATGTAACGTTTCTCGATCGTCTCGAGAATCTCTATCTTCTCAATGCTATACTGGATCACGGGGTCGTTCTAGTGGACAACGACGAAGACCAGCGCGACATATTTGAAATATCAGCGCGACACCGATTTTTTGATTTTCGATACCAGCGAAAACTTTACATGGGTGTATAGGATGAGCTCAGAAGCAATTCAAGCCAAGATAGCCAGAATTTTTGAGTACGTTGCTACCCTCGACGGTCTGAAAGAGAACTGTGTGCAACGTATGAAAGGCGACAAAGTCTATCGCGGCTCGGTGCTCTATTACCTCTACATGGTGGCTGATTCCTGCGTTGCGCTGGCTGAAATGATCATCAAACTGAGAGATTTGCGGCCACCGCAAAGTTACTCCGAGGCCATCGACATTCTCGGCGAAAATGAAATCATCCCTCAGGAATTTGCTTACGAATTCGCCCGGATCGCTGGATTCCGAAACTTCCTGGCGCATGATTATGAGAAAGTCGTTTATGAAGACATTTGCGAGACAATGCTTAATAAACTCGATGAGGTAAGACAGTATATCGGGTTCGTTAAGTTGACGATTGCAGGTAAAGATTCAGACCACTGATCCAATAATCCATCAATCCACCACTCCAAAACTCCACCACTCCATCACTCCAGCAGCTCCAGCGCCGCCATGGTCATCGCCGTCACGCCGGTTTTGATGGACGGTTCGCGCTCCGGTGCAAACAAAGCGGAGTGCAGCGACGGCAGCGGCTTTCCCTCCTTCTTGCTCAGCTCAAACGTCGTTGGCGACACGCCGCCCAGCCAGAAAATACAGATGGGAATCTTCGGCTCCTGCCGGCCGTACTGGCCGAAATCCTCGGCGCCCATCACCGGCTCCATTTCCATGACATTGGTTTTTCCAAACGCAGTTTTGAACGCGCCGGCGAGACGTTCAGTCAAATCGGGATCGTTATAGGTGGCTGGTGTAAATTGGTCCTGTACTTTCATCACCGGCAAA
>DASWHH010000438.1:0-5892 GCA_036398295.1 bacterium | reverse complement strand
TGATCAAGAAGGTGACTGGGAGAAAGAAGAAGTGACAACTTAACTCTATGGTCGGAGTTTGCTTAGGACTATTTGCCCCCGATTAGTCGCGGCCCTCGAAAGTGGAAGCGTATCTCTCCGTCTCGTTTGCGTTTGGTGGGTCAAATGCGAGTGTGATTAGTCGAAGGTACCATAAATCAAATGCTTTCAACATGGAATTGACGATGTTTTAGTTAGAAAGCAAATAGCCGGTGGCCTTACAGTTCATCACAGATAGCCAAAAATAGTTACTCGGGAGTAAGCATCACGATGAGTACCGTTGAATTAGTCTATGCACGAGGATCGATGTTCGGGCGGGATCTTTTTCACTACGGATTGTCGGCCGTGGTATTCTGCTTTTGCGCACTAAGTCCTTTTCTCTTGCAGTCGATCTCCCTGTCTCGGATTGTGACACCGGTAGACCTCACGCTTGATCTTGGTGCATGGGAGAAAACTGTCCTCACAGTTTGCGTAGTTTTCTTATCCTATGCCTTAGGGCAACTGCTGCTTGTAATAGGATTTGTATACAGAGCGTTATGGAAACGAATGTTTAAAAAAAGGCTAAGCCATGTTCGGAACTTAGTTCAAGCGGAGGAGAAAGTGAAGGAGTTAGTATCGCAAGATTCATCAGGCATGCGAACCGTTTCGTCTTACCCCCACGACTTTCATGTTTTCTGTGAAATATCGGCATTTAGTAAGCTTCCGGATGCTCATGCAAAATTCATTGAAAGATACAATACTCTGGCGTTTCTTAGGTTGAGTTTGTCATCTTCGATGTTAACAGGGGGCCTCATATGCATGTCGCTTTTAAAAATAACGTGTATGTTCTACGTATATCCAATGGTCACCTTATGGGAGATAACGGGGATTATGCTTCTTCGACAGCACTTTATTACACAGACAGGTTTTTTGAATAGAGTCGCGGTTACGTATATCCTTGGCAAGGAGAGTAAAGAATGAAATACTTTGCCTATGGTTCAAATATGCTTGAGGCCCGGCTCAAGCATTCGTCAAGGGCTCCGTCTGCCTCATGCATCGGTGCCGGCATGCTTAGAGGTTACCGAATTCGTTTCCACAAGATAGGAAAGGACGGGTCGGGTAAATGCAATGCTCAAGCAACTGACAATTTGGACGATGTCGTCTATGGTGTCGTTTACCATATTGCAGACCGGGACACTAGTGTACTAGATGAAAAAGAAGATGTTCCAAGAGGAGGGTACTCCAGGAAACAAGTCGATATAGTAATGTTAGATGACTATAGTGAGAGTCCTGTGGACTGCTACTTTGCCAATCCAAAGTTCATCGACGACAATCTTCTTCCATTCGAATGGTATAAAGCTTTAGTTATTGCGGGAGCGCTCGAACATGACCTACCTGAAGAATATGTGCGATTACTAAGGGAATACCCCAGTATTGAGGATAGCGACCGAGAGCGAAGTCAAAATGCCTTACATCTTCTCGGTCCTTGGTATACACGGTTCTGTCCGGATTCTTAACAAAAGTCTCAAGTGGACACCAGTAACCTCGCGAGACTGAGCCCCGGTGGTGGCGTTCACAAAGAATATCTATACTTTGCTACGTTTACAAACCATGAGAGAAATCCCGGAAACAGACTGGAAGAAGCTGAGGTCACTGAAGACACGCGCGTTGAACGACGCCTGTGCCCGAATTCTTGACGCCGTAGGGCAGATCGTGCACAAAAAAGACGGACGCGAACATGCAGTGTATCTTGAGCTTTGGAAGCTGCTCAAAAAAGAAGATGATTTGATTGCCTACATGTTTGATGACTTCAAACGAAGCACTGCATTCTACAAGCTCGCGGCCTGGAAGCGGCATGGCCTCGTCTCCGAAAGCGATTTGGCATTGTTCACAGAGGAAACACAGGCAGTGATCAGGCTTTTTAACCAGAATGCGGACTAACAGCTGAGTACACCTGTTGTTTTACCGAACGTGTGCTGCTGAATTAGCTGGCGGAAGGCCCGACACAGTTTTAAGAATCCTGAATCAAAGTGAATAAACTCAAAGGAACCTGCAAAATTGAGGACCTTCAAATTCAAATTCTTTCCCTTCCTATTCTGGCCCCTCCTCGCCCATGCCCAGAACAGCACCGACTGGCTCCCCTATGGCCATTTCACCGACCGCGCCATCGCGGAATCCTCCGGCTTCGTGAAAAGCCGGCAATTCGAAAATGTCTTTTGGACCCACAACGATTCCGGCGACCTCCCTCGCCTCTTCGCCACCACCGACCATGGCGAGCTGATTCGCCAGGCCACCATTGCCGGAGCGAAAAATGTTGATTGGGAAGACATCACCACGGACGATGCCGGCAATCTCTACATTGGTGACATCGGTAACAACGACAACGAACGCCGCGACCTCACGGTCTATGTAATTAAGGAACCCGACCCTCGCAAGACGGGCACCGTCCCGCTTAGCAAGAAAATTCATTTCCGGTATCCAGACCAGACGCTTTTTCCCGATCCACAATACAAAAATTTCGACAGCGAGGCGTTGTTCTGGGCGGACGGCCATCTCTACCTTTTGACCAAACATCGCAGCGACCGCCGCACCGCGCTCTATCGTTTCGAGAGTTTGGAGGACACGCAAACCCAGACCCTCACCCGCGTCGGCGACTTTGAGGTCGATGGCATGGTCACCGGCGCCGACGCTTCCCCTGATGGCGCCAAATTGCTGGTACTTTGCTATGAATACATCTATCTGTTTGAAAAGCCGCGAAACGGTGACAACTATCTGGCGGGTAACTTCAAACGTATGCTGATTGAGCTGCGCCAGAGCGAGGGCATTTGTTTCGACGGACCTTCCTTCCTCTTGACCAACGAGCAGCGCGAGCTTTTCCGAATCCCGGAGAGTATCTTCGATACCCACGATTCGTTTCTGCCGCCACTGCCAAAGGCCGAAATCCCCAAAATCTCCAAATACAAGATCGATGGCAAAACTAATGAATGGAATGGCCTCGCGAAGAGCGCGGTAACACTCACCACGAACCTTCTTTATGAAAACAAAAACGGGGACTGTGTTCCGCCGAAGCTGCAAGTAGCCTGGACGGAGGGCGGTTTGTTGTTGTCCATCGAGGGCTGGGATTTGCCCAAGCCCAAAAAGAAAAAAGCGGATTTGCTGTATGTGATGTTGGAGGCTGCGAACAACCGTAGCGTGAAGTTGGAAGAAAGCTCGCGGATTTGGAAATTTAGCCAATCCAAAACCGAATCCACGTTCAAACAAACGACGCCGGCGGCGAATGGCCTGGTGCCGTTGTTTTTCCTCGGTGGCGGCCAGGACAGTCAGACTTTCGAAGCCTTCCTCCCCGTGGAGCAAAAATTATCCGCCGGAGATCGGCTCCTCTTCAACATCCTGCTACTGCCATTTGAGCAATGCGAGAGTTACTGGGCTACCGATTCCAGCACGTGGACGCTGGCGAATCCGTATATCTGGGGGGAAATCACGCTGGGTTTTTGATCCCCTGCCATTCCTGCCGGCCTTTGGCGACAATCCATTTATCAAGGATTATGGATGCCCGACAAAGGCGTTCGGGCATGACAAACCCCCGGGCGACCGTTCCTGATGGCGGGTCACACTTCTCAATTCTCTTCCGCCGTGAAGGCGACGTTCAAGAATCTCATCAAAGCCTCCAACTCTTCGGGCTTGAGCTTCTCCGCAAACGCCGGCATGGATTTTTTTCCCAGGCCCTTGCCATCGAGAATAATCTCACGGACTTTTTGTTGGTCATGTTTTTTAAAAATGTCAGTTAGCGCCGGCGCATCCTGCCCACCCTGGCCATCCTGACCGTGACAGCGGGAGCAGTTGACGTCGTCATTGACATAGCCCAAGAACAGCAACTGGCCGGGATCGGTGATGTCGGCCGGGGGCTGAGCCTGGCAGGAAGGCAAGAGTAGAATGAGAAGCAGGGATAAACAACCGCGGCTCATTGCAGCGCTTTGATGATCACCAGGGTGATATCATCGTTTTGCTTTTTAGGCCCGGAAAACTCGGCCACGGCGTCGCAAATTGTGCTCAGCAATTGCCCGGAGGATAATGACTTGTTCTGACGGATGATTTCCTGCAGGCGCTTCTCGCCAAACTGATCTTCGATCTCGTTTTCAGCTTCGGTGACGCCGTCGGAATAAATCACCACCATCTCCCCCGGCTGCAACCCCACGGTCTCTTCCTGAAACAAAAATTCCGGCATCAGTCCGAGGATTAAACCACCGGTTTGCAGTTCCTTAAACTCCCCTTTCTGGTTGAGCAGAAAAGGATAATTGTGCCCCGCGTTAACGTAGGTGAAAGTTTTGCCGGTTGCATCCAACACGCTGCAAAAAAGCGTGGCAAACTGATTGGCCTCGGTATTGAGATAAAGGAAGCGATTGGTTTTGGAAATACTGTCAACAAGGGTGAGGTTGGTCAACGCCTGATTGCGGAGCGTCGCCTGTAAATTGGACATCAACAACGCGGCGGCGATGCCTTTGCCGGACACATCCCCCAGTGCGATGTTCCAACGATTGTCGCCGAGCTCGATAAAATCGAAATAGTCGCCGCCCACTTCTCGAGCGGCATGGCTGCAACCCGCCACATCAAACCCGGGAATTCTGGGACTCTCCTTGGGCAGCAGGTTGTTTTGGATTTCCCGCGCCATCTCCAAATCCTGCTCGTATTGACGCAGCTGCTTCTCTTCTTCATAGAGCCGGGCGTTTTCGATCACCTGCGCGGATTGTGATGCGATAATCGATAACAGGCGCTGATCATCAAGGGTGAATCCCTCGGGCTGTTTCTTATTAAATAAATTTACAACACCGATGAGCTTGCCTTTACACATTAAGGGCACCGCTAACAACGAACGAATCTTCTGGGCGCTGCTGTCTGGTCCAAGCGTCTTATCTTTGGAGAAATCATTAATCAGAAGCGGCTTGCGATGCTTGATCATCCAGCCGCTGAGCTCCATATCCAGGCGATATTTGTCCTCGAACTGGCTCTGGTCCGCTTTGCGAATCAAGGTTCGAAACGGGGACTCGCTCTCGATACTTTGCAAGAGATGAATGGTGCCCTGCTCGGCATTGCTGGCCTTCAAAGACGCTGCCACTACTTTGTCGAGAATTTTTTCCAGCGCCATCGTTGAGCTGATGATCTGGGCGAATTCGTTCAACATCGATAGCTCGGCTACCGATTTTTTCAACCGTTCATTTTCTTGTAATAATTTCTCGAAATCGATGCCCTTTGAATTCACGAGAGTCTCCACTACCAAGGCGCTAAAACCTTCACGGCAATCATGGCCATGTCATCGCTTTGCTGGGCGCCGGCGGTAAAATTTAGAATGGCGTCTTTGATCTGCTCGATGATCTGCGCCGACTTTTTCGATGACGACGCCACCACCGCCTCGCGCAAACGTGACTCCTCGAACATCTCACCTTTTTTGTTGAAGGCTTCCGTCACCCCGTCGGTGTAAACTAAAACTACGTCGCCGGAACTTAGCTTGAGCGTTTTCTCCTGATAACTTGAAAGTTTTGACAAACCCAGGGCCGGCCCGCGCAGCGCAATCATTTCGCAACGCTTCTCCTGGTTTTGAAAACGCAACAGCGGGTTATGTCCGGCGTTTGAGAATCGCAGCTCATTTTTGGCCAAATCAAAAACCAAAAAGGCCATGGTTACAAATTTCTCGCGCGGGCCAATCTCGTTGACGATCTTATTCAACTCCGTCAACACCGCGTCCGGCGATTGAAAATTGTGGGTGATCGCATGCATGATGCCCTTGACCATGGTCATGACCAGCGCCGCCGAGGTTCCGTGTCCCGACACATCCGCCATCACCATGCCGATCTGATCTTCTCCCAATTGCAAATAGTCGAAATAGTCGCCGCCGACCTG
>DASWHH010000437.1:0-2320 GCA_036398295.1 bacterium | reverse complement strand
GGCCGAGATTGGAATGAAGGTTGTAAAGTCCGGTCGCAAAACTGGCGTCACATTTGGCCGGGTGACCGCCATTGAGGGGATATCCAGAATGAGCTACGACTATGTGGAACGTATCATGCGCGATATTGTCACCATTGATTCTCTCTCTGGCGAAATCAGCAGTGGCGGCGATTCCGGTTCCTGGTGGTTAAATGCGGAGACCATGCAAGTTACCGGATTGCATTTCGCCGGCAGCGACTATCCTGAACGAGCTCTGGCGCACGACATCGAGTCGGTTCGCCAGGCGCTCAATGTAGAAATCGGCACCAGCAAGTACTTGCCGGCTTTCGTTACAACAGAACGCCAAATCCTAAGAACAGCCCGTTACTCCTGAATATGAAGAACGTCGGAAACGATTGGTGGATGAGGGCGCGGAAGGCGCGTGAGCAACTCACGTCCCAGTTTTTGAATCAGTTTGAGGTAAGCTTGATCGATATTGGCGAGGATCCCGAAGGGAAAAGCGACACACCGGTGCTGCGCGTTCATTTCCGACAAAATGCCACTATTCTTGCCGACCTCCCCCGGGAAGTGGACGGCATTCCGATTCGCCAGGTCTATGGTGATTACAAATTGCAACGAGCATCAAAAAGTAAATAATGGGGGCTAATTTTTCAATTGGAGGCAGCAATGAACTCGCATCGCACAAAAAAGAAACACAAATCTAAACAGCCGCTACCCAATATTCCAAATTCAGCGGGTCAGCAGCCACCCGCGCACGAATCAGCCACTCTGATTACAGACCGTGATGACTTACGGGCATCGACTCGGTATTAGAATTTGGGCTCAACGTCATCGGTGTCCAGAAATATTCTGACTTTAATGACTACACGCCCGAGAGTTTGGCCAAAATGCTTTCAGAACGGGCCGGTCACTCTATATCTCCCAAAGGAGCGAATCGAGTTCAAACATGACATTGGCTCAGACCAACCCCAACATCAGTTCAAGTTGCCGTAGGCATCCTGATACTCAATTGGATAATAGGCGCCGGTATGTTTGATTTTTAGTTTAGGGTTGTTGACTTTGATGTCACCGCTGCGCCAGTTTTCTCGCAATTCATAATCGCACTTCGGGCAGCGATAGACAATCCAGTCACCTTTACGGGTGGCTTCACACTTGTGGTGTTTCATACTCGCCGATGAGTGGACTTTAGATTTGAACATTTCTCCTCCTGAAAGTGGGCTCTCATAACCACTATATCGCCCTTTAAGTAGATAACTTTAGGAATAACTAAAAAAAACAAGCGATTTTGTTCCCTGCCTGTCCATTTCTACATTAAGACACATTATTCCGGCCTTTTCTCTCAAACCACCACCGTCGAACCAGGAGATGGTGAACAATCAAGCCGAACAAAACTCCGGCGCAGTCCGCCAAAAAGTCGCTGAAGGCGCAGAACCTTCCGGGCACAAACGTTTGATGAAGTTCATCCGACGCGCCATACAACGCACCGATAGTCACCACGGCGAATCGCCATTTCCAGCTCACCTCGCCAGCCTTTTGTATGATGGCGTGGGCGAGCAGGAAGCCAAACACCGAATAAGCTGCGAAATGTTCAATTAAGTCGCTGATTTCCAGAGCCAGTTTCGGCATGGCTTCGGAAGGGATGGAAGAAAGCAGGAAGAGGAGAACCGCCCAGGCAATTGCGGGGAGACGATAGAAGGAGAAGTGAGTCAGTTTAGCGCCCATCCTCAACGATCACCATCGCAGCAGCATATTCCCGGGTGTGGGTCAGGCTGAGCATCACGCGTTTATTTTCCACCAGTCTTGCGGTGATTCCGATAATGCGCAGGTCGGGTTTGCCAGCTTGATCATTTACCACCTCGACATCGGTCCAGCGAAAATGCCGACACCAGCCGTGACCTACTGCCTTCGCCAGCGCCTCCTTGGCGGCAAACCGCACGGCAAAACACTCCGCCGGGTTGGCGCGCTGCCGGCAGCGGAGAATTTCATCGCGGCTGAAAAGTCGTACCACAAACTTTTCATCCCACTTTTCGATGACGTCTTTGATGCGCTGGATTTCGATCACATCAATCCCGATACCACTAATCAACTCGGCATTCCTTCCGCATTTTCAAACGGTAAAGATACAATCTTCTGCAAGTTGTTGCAAACATTTTTTCTTGACACTTAACATTTTTTAATGTAATTTTTTTCAAAAATTTACAGTGCATTTTAAGGGCCTCGGTGAAAACATCCAGTTCCGAATTGATCAAGCGCGCCATCGAAGGTGATGAGCTAGCCTATAAACAACTCTTGGAGAATTACCGGGGAGCCATTTACAATC
>DASWHH010000436.1:0-6050 GCA_036398295.1 bacterium | reverse complement strand
GGGTATCGACATCCACCTCAACGATCGCCAGACCGCGATCATTTTTATGGGCATCAACCCAATCGGTGGAGACAAGTACTTCCGGATACGCATAGTTTGCCATAATTTGAACCCTCCTGTTAATTTAAACGATAATAGTTAAACACAATTTCAAAATCAAATTCTGGCCTGGTAAGTGTACAGCTGATAATACCGGCCTTCTTTCTTGACCAACTGCTCGTGGCTGCCGCGTTCAACGATCTGCCCATCTTCGATGACGAGGATCTGATCGGCGCGTCGAATGGTGCTAAGGCGATGGGCGATGACAAAAGTGGTGCGGCCTTTCATCAAGCGTTGCAAGCTCTCCTGAATGTACATTTCGCTTTCGGTGTCCAGATTTGACGTGGCTTCGTCGAGAATCAGGATCTTTGGATTTGCCAGCACCGCGCGCGCGATGGCCACGCGCTGGCGCTGCCCGCCGGAAAGCTTGACCCCACGCTCGCCGATCAGGGTATTTAGCCCATCGGCGAAACGGTCGCAGAACTCTGTGACGTGAGCGGCGCGCACGGCCTCCAGCAGTTCTGCTTCGCTGGCATTTTGATTCCCAAACAGAATGTTCTCGCGAATCGTCCCCTCGAAAAGGAAATCGTCCTGCAACACCACACCCAGCCGATTGCGGTAACTATCGAGGGTTACTTTTGCAAGATCCTGACCATCAATTCGCGCCACGCCACTGTTGGGTTTCAAAAAGGTAGCCGCGAGTCCGGCGATGGTGGTTTTACCGGAACCGGAAGTTCCTACCAGCGCGGTCATACTGCCGGCCGGCGCTTTGAAGCTAATCGTTTTCAAAACCTCGTTCCCCGCTTCGTAGGCGAAAGAAACGTTATCAAATTCAATATCACCCTTGATACTGTTGAGAACGATAGTACGGGCCGCATCATCGTTTTCCCGTGGTGAATTCAGAATTTCATCGGTACGATCGAGGCCAGCGAAGGCCTCGGTAATCTGGCTGCCGATGTTGCTCATCTGCACGATGGGCGCGATCATGAATCCTAAGTATAGTGTAAAGGCGAAGAAATCGCCGACCGTCATTTGGCCTTTGACAATCAGCGAGCCGCCCACCCCCATAATGCCCACGCTGGCGATACCCAGCAGCAGGGTGGCCGCACTGGTGACAAGACTGGTAGACAACAGCGATTTTCTGACGTTCTTGAATAAGCGATCCACGCCGTTTTCAAAGACTTTGATTTCGTACGGCTCCGCGTTGAAGCCTTTGATGACCCGGATGCCGCCGAGCGACTCCGTGAGCCGGCCCGTGACCTCGGCGTTGATTTTTCCCCGTTCGCGGAAAACCGGGCGGATGTGAGAAAAAGCTTTGAGCGATATGACGCCGAATAGAGCCAGCGGCACCAACGTATAAAGCGTCATCAGCGGGTTGATTTTGATCAGCAGGACAAACGCCACTATCGCAGTTAGCACGCCGCCGAACAGTTGTACCAATCCTGTGCCCACCAGGTTGCGCACGCCTTCGACATCGCTCATGATACGCGAGACCAGCTCGCCGGATTTGGTGTTGTCGAAGAAGCGCACCGGCAGGTAAATAATGTGACGCTGCACTTGCGCGCGCAACAGCGAGATCAAATGCTGCGCCTCCACACTGAGCATATGCGTGAGGAAAAATGAGGTGACGGCCTGAACCGTGATCGCGGCGCCGACCGCAATTAGCAACCATTTGAGCAGATTCAGATTGGATTTGGCGATGACTTCGTCGATGAGATACTTGCTTGACCCGGGCAGCACGAGTCCGGACAGGCGATTGATGATTATCAGCACCAGTCCGAGTAGCAACAAATTCCGCCGCGGCCAGATGATGTTTTTGAACGCGTAACGGACCGTGGCGAGAGAGGTTTTGTGAGGTTTCTTGTTCATGAGTTGAAAATTTAGATTTATTTTGCTTAGATTCAACAAAAAACTACTCAAAGAAACCGCCGATTCACATGAACCTATTCAAATTACCGATAAAAGGGCCAACGGCATCCTGGTTTCGGAAGAAGATTGGCGAGCTATTCAGGAAACGCTATATTTGCTTTCTGTCCCCGGAATGCGTGAGTCGATCCGGGAAGGCCTGGAAACCCCCCTTGAAGACTGTTCTAAGGAATTAGAATGGGAAAATGGAAGGTAGTCTACACCAGGCAGGCCCAAAAAGATGCCAGGAAAATCAAATCTGCCGGCTTACGTTCTAAGACTGAAAAACTCCTAAAATTAATTGCAGATGCCCCTTATAGAACTCCTCCACCAGTTGGAAAATTAGTTGGCGATCTGGCTGGTGCCTATTCACGCCGAATAAATATTCAACACCGCCTGGTTTATCAATGGCTCCCTAACAAAGAATATCAAATGACCAGTTACCCTCATTCGACATTCGTAACTCGAAATTCGTAATTCGACATTGCTTTTCGACATTCCTTGTTCGGTATTCGATTTTTCTCTATTAAAGCGCCTGCTCGAACCCAAACACCCATCGGAATCGCACGGCATTTTCGCCAGGCAAGGGCTGATTCACCCAGATGGGAAAATCGAGGCGCAGCGTGGTATTGCGGCCGCCCGTGAAAATGGTGTACCAATCATCGGGCAAGAGATTTTCAAAGCGCAACCCCAAACCGGCATCCGCAAAAAATTCGTGGCGTGAATCGACAAACTCCATTGTCGACAGATCGCCGAAGACTGCCACACCGGGATGTCCTAAAACCGAGCGCAGCCATCGTCCCAATACATTTGGTTTCAGCTTCTTACGCAGCTCGAGATTGGCGGCCAGAATTTGGTCCCCGAAAATAGGCTGGTTATAATAGCCACGCAGATTGCCGCCGCCCGGCAAATGATAATGCAGCTCTTCCGGAAGCGCGCCGTCGCTGCGGAGATAAAACCGGCGGAATCGGTCACGGGGATTAGCGCCATCCAGAAACAGCAGGTCCTGGATGAGGGCGTCGTCGGAACTGAAAATCTTGCCGGCAAAAAATCGCAGAAAAACGCCCTCATCATTTTTGGGGAAGCAAACCCTTAATTCCGAAAATCCGGTATGGTAACTCACCTCGCTCCCCCAGTCTTTGTCCACAACATCGAAGCCCAAAGTGAAATTGGTAAACCACAATAGTCCGCGCGGATTCACCCCATAGCGCAAATAGAAATTGTTCACATTGCCACGCCCCCAGGTTGCCATCTCGACATCGTCTTTCTGATCATATTCCCGAATGACGTACTGCTCGCCACGGCGCTTGAGTAGCCGCGAATGATTGAAGCCTACCACCACCTGATGCACTGGCGGCAGTTCCAAATATTTTCTTTTCAGCAGAGTGAGGTGGGCGTCGATTTCAAAACGGCCTTCCATTTTCTGGGCGCTGAACGTCCCACGAATGTCCGGACCCAACGGGGTGATGGGATTGGAATAGCGCAACCGTCCGTCCAGTTCCTGCGAGTCGACGCCAAACCAGGCACCCAAATAAGCATTGCGGCTGGCGCCATAATCCCCCAGCAAGCGGCCGCCGATACGCAGCTTATCGACCTCATTGTACCAGAGGCTCGGGCGATAAGTAACAAGGTAGACGTCGCGAGGATAGTAACTCATGTTGGGATAATCGAATAGCCATCGCACTTTCACGGCACCATGATTCAGTCGCGATTTGTCCAAAATGGCGTCACGGGGATCGAGGATCGCTTTTTGGGGCCGGCTTGTGCTATAGAACACCACGGCGCCCGCCTGTTCCTTACCATCCCAGCGCTGCCAAAGACTGTCGCCGGCCTGGGTGATGAGCAGGACTTCCACCGGCATGATACCGCGATCTTTGCGATGGATTTCCACTTTGGTTTCCCAGCCCTCAGCAAATTCCTTTCTCTTCACGCTGCCGAGAGCGTAATCCACCGTAACGGAATCGTGCAGCCATTGCCGGAAAAACCAGTCCAATTTCTGTCCGCTAACATCCTCGCAAACTTGCCGGAAGCGTGCCTCGTTCACATGTTTAAAGGCCCACCGCTCAAAATATTCGCGACAAATATTTTCGAATATAGAATCGCCAACGACGTACTTAAGCATATCATAAAAGAAGGAGCCTTTATCGTACGCATTGCGGCGGTACGATATGCTTTCGTTATAACGATAGGCCTCACGGGAAATGGGTTCGTTGTGGCCAGAGGTAAGATAAGCCATCACTTGATTGATACCTTGCTCGCGACGACTATGCCGGGGACGACGACGCTGTAGCCAGTTGCGGCTCGGCAGTTCTCCCTCCGAGTCGATCCCGGATTCACTATAGCGCGTTTCCATGTACCAGCGGGTTTGAAAGGTGGTGAAACCCTCATCGAGCCACGCCTCTTTCCACTCGTTATTGGCCAGAATTCCGAAAAAATAGATGTGGCCGACTTCGTGCAACACCAACCCCTCGTTCTCGCGGGCGTTCATCACCAGCATCGGATATTCCATACCGCCACCCAACAGGCCATGGGTGATAGTAAGCTGCGGATAGGGATACCGTCCAAATTTGTCCGAAAGCCATGCCAACGAGCGCGCGCCGTGTTCGGCCGCAACCTTGCTCCAGCGCTTTTTGACGTAGGAACGATAGAGCACGTGAATGGGGATGCCGTCCCACTCGCCGCGTTCGTACAAAAAGTCCGGCGAGGCCACCCACGCAAAATCGTGCACGTTCTCCGCCCGAAATATCACCGTGCGAATCTTGCCGTCCCTGGCATCTTCGCCGACAGCCCGCTGAATTTTTTTGAAGGCTTCCTCCCATTCTTGCGGCGAAAGCGAGGTATCTACTTGCACCCGCTCCCACCCCGGATCGCCCGACACCACGACACCCGTCGCGCCAACGACGTATTCGTATGGCACGTTGATGGTCACATCGAAAGTGCCAAACTCGCCATAGAATTCGCCGGTCAAATGGAACGGCTCGGCGTTCCAACCGGTTTCGTCATACACGCAGACTTTGGGATACCACTGCGCAAAGTCGTATTGAAAGCCGCGGTAGCCAGCGCGCTCCTGAAATTTTCGAACTTTTAAATAAAACGAGAGCTCAACCGTCAGCTCACCTCCGGGCGGCAGCGGCTCCGGCAAGCTGGCCTCAAGTATCGTGTCGTTGACCTGAAATGCGGTCACCGCCTTTTGAGCGGAATCGCTGCTCAAAATGCGGAAGGATTCGATCTCGATGTAACCGGCGTCCTCCGGGTCCTTGAGCAATTTGCGATAGGCGCGCCGGGCCTCGCCAGCCTTGACGGTTTCGTTGCTGCGAAAAGCGTTTGGGTAAAGATGAAGGTAGAATTGATGAAGAGTATCGGGAGAGTTGTTTTTATAAACGATGCGCTCCTCGCCACTCAGGGCATGATCAATGGGGATGAGCGAAACGTCCATGGTGTAATGGACCGACTGCTGCCAGTACGGGGTTTCGGAAGATTGTGCTGTCGGAACAAAAATGAGAGAAAAAGTTAGAAGAAGTGCCCTTCGCACGCAGTACACCTCCGGAACTAATTTGGCAATCGCTACTTTCTCATCTATAAAAATGTGGGCGCAGATCATCTTCCGGAACATACCGTACTGCCTGTCGGAAAATTGCTTTGCATGTGCCCGTATCGAGCTGGCTATGATTGGGAATGGTAAGCGTTTGTTTTTCTCCTCTTTCGGAGACTCGTCTTAGTTTGATATGGCTGCCACGTTGAGAAAACACCGTAAAGCCGAATTTTTCTAAAATCCTAACTACATCTGGGCCGGATAGCCGTTGAAGTTTAGGCATAAACCGTTTCTAATTCCAGCGTCACCACAATGGTCGGAGCCGGCGCCAACCCGAGTTCTGATAAATCTTCACCTTCAAGATGGAGTTGCACCGCCTCTTGAAGATTCCTGGTAATTTCGTCGAGAGTCGAGCCCTGCGTTACCACTGGAATTTCCATGCACTCGGCAACATATCCCGACTGTTCTCCGGAACGGATCACGGCCTTGATGGTGTGTTGCAGCTTCATCTTTTCTTGACCTCTTGTTTTTGTGAAAATAACTACTGTTCAAAAGAAAAGCAAGTCTTATGACT
>DASWHH010000435.1:0-2468 GCA_036398295.1 bacterium | reverse complement strand
CGACGTGCAAATCAGCTCCGGCGTCGGCGAGCGGTCCAAGTACGCTGGCCAGAACCCCTGGTCTATTACCAACTTCGGTTCGCCACAGGGTGATTTTTTTGACGGTGAGTGCCATTTTGCCCTCCTCTGCTAATTTTGTGGGTTACTGGGCTGCAACTACGCAGTAGGCAGTTTGCAGCAGGCAGCAGGGAAATACCATCGACCTACAAGGTTGCCAACTGCATACTGCTCACTGCCTACTGTTTTGCATTTACGAATATCTCCGAATAATCACACTGGCATTGGTCCCACCAAATCCAAACGAGTTGGAGAGACATATATCCACCTTTGCCCGCCGTGCTTCATTGGGCACGTAATCGAGGTCGCATTCAGGGTCGGGTGTTTCGTAATTGATGGTGGGCGGCAAAATCTGGTCTTCGATGGCCTTGATGCAAAAAATCGCCTCAATGGCGCCGGCCGCGCCCAGCAAATGCCCGGTTATGGATTTGGTGGAGCTCATCGGCAGTCTGAATGCGTGTTTCCCGAAAACTTCTTTCACGGCTTTGGTTTCGGTGACATCGTTGAGCGGGGTGGAGGTGCCGTGCGCGTTGATGTAATCCACGTCTTCCGGTTGGAGGCCCGCGTTGCGAATGGCGTTGCGCATGCAGAGCTGCGGCCCCAATCCCTGGGGATCCGGCGCCGTGATGTGAAAGGCATCCGTGCTCATGCCGATGCTAATGACTTCCGCATAAATCCTGGCGTTGCGCGCTTTGGCAAATTGCAGCTCTTCGAGAATGAGCACTCCCGCGCCTTCGCTGGACACAAAGCCGTCACGGTGGAGGTCGAAAGGACGGCTGGCTTTTTCCGGCTCATCGTTGCGGGTGGAAAGCGCTTTGGCGTTGGCGAATCCCGCCAGGGCCACCGGCACGAGGGTCGCCTCGCTGCCGCCGACGATCATCGCCTCGGCGTCGCCGCGCAGAATGGTAAAGTAGCCATCGGCGATGGCGTGCACGCCGGTGGAGCAGGCGGACACCACGCCGTAACTGGGACCGCGCAATTTGTATTTGATGGCCACCTGCCCCGACGCGAGATTGATGATGGCCGATGGAATGAAGAACGGTGAGATGCGGTCGTCTTGCCCGCCGTACGCCTTCAACGTATTCTGTTCAATGACGGTGATGCCGCCCTGTCCCGAGCCGATGATCACACCAGCCCGTTCGGAAAAGCCATTTTGAATCACCAAGCCCGCATCTTGCATGGCTTCTTGCGTGGCGGCCATGGCGAACTGGATAAACGGGTCCATCTTCTTGATTTCTTTCTTATCGATGTAATTTTCGGGAACGAAGTTGCGTACTTCGCCGGCAATTCTCACCGGGAAGCCGGGGATATCAAATTTAGTCAAGGGACCGATGCCGGATTTCCCGGCCACAATATTGCCCCAGTTCTCTTTCACGGTTAAGCCGCAGGGAGTGACCATCCCCATACCGGTGACCACCACTCGGCGTTTGTTTTCTGCCATGATGTAAATCCTCTCTCCTTAGTGGGAAAACGTGTACTGCTGTCGCTATTGCATTCTCGTGTGGACTCTATTCCAGTGAGTGTGAAGGTTGACAGTTGACAGCAGGCAGGTGGCAATCGTAAGCTCTACTGCTGCAAACTGCCTATTGCAGACTGTTATTTCTCTGCCCTGAGTTCATCAAGAACGTCGAAGGCGTAGCGTAGATGCTGGATGACAATGGAGCCGCCGACAATCAGTGCGACGTTCATCGCTTCATGCAGCTCCTCGCGGGTTGCACCCTCGGCGACGCAGCGGTCGAGGTGATAGAAGATGCAATCGTTGCAGCGCAGAACCATCGAGGCCACCAGCCCCATCAGCTCTTTCATTTTCACCGGCAGCGCCCCCTCGACGTAGGCTTTGTGATCCAGCCCGAAGAACTTTTTGAAATCGTTGAAGCCGCTGTTGAGGATTTTTTCATTCATTGCAGCGCGGTATTTGCGGGTTTCGGCGGCTGAGATCTTCATCAAATGCGCTCCTTTCAAACCTGCCGGCTCACATATTCGTCCAGCAGGCGACGAATCATCTTCTGGTATTGTATTTTGTGATGAGTGGCCTGGCTCTTGAAAAAATCGATGCTGCGTTTGCTCAATTCGAGAGTCACCTTTATCGTTTCTTCTTTGAACGCCAACTCTTCTGGGGGGGGAAGAAAGTCAGCGATGACTTTGACATCTTCCATCGGTTCCTCAATGTATTTTATTTTCTTCTTCATAAATTTTCTTTCCCTTTCCCCAGTAACCTGCGCCAAAAAGTCTGATAACCTTTTTTCTGTACGTGAATCGCACGGTCAAATCTCACCCTCAATTCTGCCAATGCAGTAGTAACGCTTCTCACCAGCACTGTGTTTTTGGTCTTCCAAAATCACCCGATCGGGGTCATTAAAGGCATACTGTGCCACGTAAAATGACACACCATGTTTTTGAATATTTTCCTT
>DASWHH010000434.1:0-3615 GCA_036398295.1 bacterium | reverse complement strand
CGACAAAGATTTTGAAGCTGCTTAACTTCTTTTTGATCACAAAAAGCTCGAGTTTGAAATGAAAAATGTATTCTCAAAATTTGCCGCGGTCGCCTTACTTTTACTAGCTTTTTCTCCATCCGTCTTTCCAGGAGATGGCGTGATGTCGGTCAGTCAGATCCAACCAGGTATGCGCGGCACGGGGAAAACCGTTTTTGCTGGCACCGGCATCGAGGAGTTCGCATTCGAGGTCCTCGACATCATGCCGAACTTTCACGCCAAGCGCGATCTCATTTTGGTGAAGCTGATCGGCGCGAAGGTGGAGCACACCGGCGTGGTGGCCGGCATGAGCGGTAGTCCGATGTATATTGACGGGAAGTTAGTCGGGGCGTTGTCCTATCGCTTTGGATTGTTTGCGAAAGAACCGATCGCCGGCATCACGCCGATCGACCAGATGTTTGAAATTTTTGACCATGATAGAGTCCGCGCCGACGAGTTGGCGATGAACGAGGGCTTCAATTCCGACTTTCTCGAAATGGCGGTAGGCGTCAAAAAAGTTTCTTTGGAGAGCCTGATCCCGCCGCAATGGCGACCGGCCAAAACGCTCAGCGCCGGTGTGTCGCAAATTTCACGGCTTGACATTCCCCTTATTTTTTCCGGGTTCAACAAGAACACACTGCTGGTCGCCTCTACTGTTTTTGGTGGGCTCGGGCTCGAGATGGTGAGCGCCGGTGGCAACGTCACGGGCGGCGAAGCGGCGAGCACAACTTCACTGCAGGCGGGTTCAGCGTTTTCGGTAGTTCTGGTTGACGGGGATTACGGACTGCAAGCCACCGGCACCGTCACTTATGTAGATGGTAATCGGGTTTTGGGAATGGGACACCCGTTCCTCGACTTCGGCGCGGTGAGCCTGCCGCTTGCCGAGGCCAGAATTTTAACCACGCTGTCGAGCGCAATGGCGTCGACTAAAATCTCTGCGCAGGCGCGTGTGGTTGGCACGGTGCACCAGGACCGCACCACCGGTATCATGAGTGTCATCGGAGAACCGGCAAACTTGCTGGCGGTTCGGCTGCGTTTCCATTCCAAACTGCAGGACTCCACGGAGTTTAATTTTCGCATCGCCCAGGATCGCAGTTTGAATTCGTTCACCCCGCTGATTTTTTCCCTGGTGGTGAGTGACGCTCTGGAATCGGCGCGGCTGTCCTTCGGCAACGCCACCCTGCAACTGGAAGGGAAGGTCAATTTGAGGGATCATGCGCCCATCACCCTGCAAAATTATTACGCCGGCAGCACGCCCTCCTCGTTCATCACCGATGGCATGGAAGCCACAGGCGAAATCGCCGCCACCATCGGCGCCCTGGTTGCTAACGATTTTGAGACCCCCAAAATCGAATCGGTGGAGTTGAATTTTACAGCGCTACCCAAAAAAAGCCTGGCAACTATCCAGCGCATCGAGGTTGATAAAACCATCGTCAAACCGGGAGACAAAATTGGCTTGACGGTTTATGTCAAAGAATTTCAGGGCAAAGAAGTGAAGCTGCAACAGGATCTCGCCGTGCCCAACGATATCCAATCGAAACGGCTGACGGTATTTGCCGGCAGCGGTGACATGCTTAGACAGTTGGAATTTCGGTCGGCGCCGCAGAAATTTCGCCCCCGCAGCTTCAAACAGTTGCTCGAGCTTTTGGAGAACCGGCGCAAGAACAATTTTCTGTTTTTTCAGCTCCGGGAAAGCAACAAGGGTGTGCTGGTCGGCGGTGAGGAATTTCCAAGCCTGCCGCCCTCGATTTTGTCGGTCATGAATTCTCAGAAATCTTCCGGGAATGTGGTGCTGCTGCGCGATCGGGTTTTGAAGGAAGAACGCGTGCAGTTGGACTTCTCAATATCGGGCGGCCGCAGCATCACGTTGAGGGTTGAGCCGAAGGATGAATGACGAGGAACGGCAAACGGCAAAAGGCAGACGGCAAATGTGAGAGGATACTTTTCTTCGCCAGTACGATTCCATAGCAACATTTCAGTAAGAGAACGCGAAACGTGCGGTCGGCTCTTCTTTTCACGTTTGCCTTTTGCCGTCTGCCGTTTGCCTCAAAAATGAGTAGGAGATATGAAACTGTCTAAAATTACCATTATTCTGCAGATAGTGATTTTGTTGTGGAGTTCTGTGCTCACGGCGTCGACTCCCAAAATCGTTACATACCGTACCCAAAAAGATTTCGAAAAGGGTAAGCCGCGCGGCGTTTCCATCAACAGCAAAGGCGAAGTGTTGCTTGCGCCCAGCAGCTCGCAAATATTAAATCCAGAGTTGCCGTTCATCTGGTCCGGCGTCTCTGATCATCACGGAAATTTATTCGTGGCCGCCGGCGGCAATGCCTGCCAAATTCATAAGGTCGATGACGCCAATCGCTCAACGACCTTTTTTGATTCGGAGCGTTTTCAAATTTATGCCCTGGCTGTCGATAAGCAAAATCTTTACGCAGCCACATCTCCGCAAGGCAAGGTTTATAAAATTCCTGCGGGCGGCAACGTTAATTTAAATGACCCTGGTTTTTTTGATCCCGCTGAAGCTTACATCTGGGATCTTGCCTTCGATGCCCAGAACAATCTCTATGTTGCCACTGGCGAAAAGGGCAATATTTATAAGGTGGATTCCTCAGGCCGTGGTGCCCTGTTTTATGAAAGTGAAGATGCTCACATCCGACGCATGGCCTTTGATGCCGATGGCCAACTGATTGTTGGAACCTCCAACAAGGGAATTATCCTCAAGCTTGATGCACAGGGCCGCGCCTTCGTGCTCTACGATTCTCCGCTGGTTGAGATCACCGAGATTCTGTTCGACAACGCAGGAAATATTTTTGCGGCTGCTGCGGGTGAGGAGCGTTTGCAAGCACCGCTGCCGGCAGGCCAGGCGCCTACTGCTGCTGAGGTTAGCGAACCAGCCGAGGCAATTCCGGATGAGGAGGATGAACTGGACCTGCAGGTTCAAAGCATCGCCGGCGCAGCGCCGCAGCCGTCGGGTAAATCGGGCAGCGAGTTGTATCGCATCGACAAAGACGGCACCGTGAAAACCTTTTGGCGCACACGTAACGAGCGTATTTTTGCGATGACATGGGATGGCAGCGGGGATATTGTTGTTGGGGCTGGCGACCCTGGCCGTCTTTATTCCCTCAATTCAACGGGCGATCACACTTTGTTGCTTGAGCTTGACGAAACCCAAATCACTACCTTAGGCAAGGACTCCCAGGGACGGATCTTCGCTGGAACCTCCAACGCCGGGAAAGTTTACCGCTTGAGCCAGGATTTCAACAGCAAGGGCGAATACCTTTCGGACGTCATCGACGCTGGTGTGACGTCGCAGTGGGGGGCCATTTCATGGGACGCCAGTCTCAGACCAGCCACAGCGGTTACGCTTTATTCGCGCTCGGGTAACACCGAGCGACCGGATAAAACCTGGAGCCAGTGGTCGACTAAATACTCGGTGGCCAGCGGCGAGGCCATCACTAGCGCGCCTGCGAGGTTCATCCAATTCAAGGCCGAGTTAGCAACCGCTAACGGGAAGAACACGCCGCTGCTGCGCGAGGTTTCCTTCTCCTATCTCCAAAAGAACTTGTCCCCCGAGGTGACTGAAATTACGATTCT
>DASWHH010000433.1:0-3018 GCA_036398295.1 bacterium | reverse complement strand
CGTTCTTTATCTTTTCCTTTGAGGATCCCCTCAGTTTCTTCTTCCACCAATCTTCTGATTTCGGCAATGAGTTTTAGCTTCTCAGTTTGATCTTCAGCTACAAATGAGTATGCTGACCGTACGGCCTCGACGGTCGGACTGAGGGTATCGGTCTTAATAATCGTTTTCACTGCCGCGACGATTTCATCGACCTCTTCTTTCGAATTGCCGAGGACAATGGCCGGCGACTCAGACAGCTCAAATATGCCTTTGGTTTTTTGTCCTACGGTCTGGCGTTCCGGCAATTCTGCCCGCAGGTTGCTAAAGTCGTATTCGAATTCCAGCTGTGTCAGCGCATAAATGGAATACAAAGCCATGAGCATAGCCGCATATACAATTATTTTCGAAAAAGGAAACGGTCGGGGGGGGTGATTTTTTGCAGCTGCTTTGGCCGGAGAGGGTTTAAATTTCAGCAGGTGCCATTTTTCAGAAAGAACGACCAGGGATGGCAGCAGCAAGATCATTGCAACAAAAGCGAAAGCGATGCCAGTACCAGAGATAAAACCCAACTCTGAGAAGCCTTTAAAATCCATCAAAAGCAGGGAAAGAAACGCGGCCATGGTCGTGAACGCCGAAGTGGCCAGGGCGCGCCGTGTCGGCCCGACCCATACCGCCAGTGCCTCGTCCATGCTGGCGCCGGCGCGGCGACTTTCGGAGTAGCGCGATAGCGAATGGATGCCGTAATCGATGCCGAGTCCGAACAAAATGATGAACAGGAAGCCGGTGATCGTGTTCAAGCTGCCGATGGCCAAGTAGGTGATGCCAAACGTCCAGCTGATGGACATGGCGAGGGCGATGGTGATGAGCACCGCGGCCATGATGCGCCGAAAATAAATCAGGATAAGCAGGAAGACGCCGGTAAGGCCGTAGTAGCCCGTTCCCAAAATATCCTTACGTACCACTTCATATTCATCAAGGCGGTTTTTGATGTTGCCGCCGAGGTAGACCTGCAACTGCGGGTCGTAAGATTGTGGCGCCGTCTCTTCCACCATCCTCCTGGTTTTTTCAAACATAGCCTTAACATCGCTCAGGCTGGTGGTGGCGCCGGCAGGAAAGACATCCATTACCAGTACCGTGCTGTCGGCGTTGAGGTAGTACTCCTTCGGTTCTTTGCCGCGATATTTCTCTTCCCATTTTGCAAGATCGACGTCTTTGGCATCGCTGTCGTCGCCAAACAGGTCCTCGACGTAAAACGGATTGAGCTTTTGCTTTTCGTAGTCGATCTTATCCTCGAGGGCGGCCTGAAGAGAATCGAGTTCATCCTTTTCCAGGAACAACAGCGCGTTACGCTTATAAAACGCAACGCCGTTTTTATAATCCACAAAATTGATTTCCGGGCTGGCCTCAAATCTCGCCGCCAGGGTATCAGCAAAAAGCTTTAGTTTCTCAAAATTCGGCGACTCTATCACAATGCGGATGTTGCCCTGACCGCCGACAACCTCTTTGATGCGCTCAATGGTCTTGACGCTTTCGTAATCGGAGGGCAACAGGGTGGCGAGATCGCTCTCCAGCCGCAGTTTGAAGCTCCAGAATGATCCCGCGACCGTTGCTGCAATCGCCAACAGGATGACGACCCAGTAGTATTTTTTCAAGTATTGAACCAACGTTTTCTCCTTCAGCATGATTTACAATCGTGATCGTTGTTCTACTAACTTTTGGCAAGCAATTCAGGTTTCGGGATTTCTGGCCGTAAAAAATCTTTGTTCAGCAGGCGTTCTGTGCGGGCGATGAAAGCCGCGCAGGTTGCATCGCCGGTGATATTCACTACCGTGCGGCACATGTCGAGAATGCGATCGACGCCAAGGATGAGGCCGATGCCCTCCAGCGGTAAGCCAATTGGTTGCAGCACCATCGTCAGCATGACGATGCCGGCACTGGGCACGCCGGCCGCGCCCACCGATGCCAGGGTCGCGGTGAGCAGAATGAGCAATTGATCATTGATGGTGAGTGAGATGCCATAGACCTGGGCGATGAATACCGCCACCACGCCCTGCAGCAGCGCGGTGCCATCCATGTTGATGGTGGCTCCCAGGGGCAGTACGAAGCTGCAAATTTCCTTTGGAAGTCCGAGGTTCTCTTCGCAGCATTGGATGTTCACCGGCAGGGTGGCGTTACTGGAGCTGGTGCTAAATGCGATGAGATGGGCCGGTCGCATGGCTTTGAAAAAACGGATAGGATTCATGCCGCCGATGAAACGAACTGAAATGCTGTAAACCAGCACCATTTGCAGCGCCAACCCCACCAACACCACCAGCGAATACTTAACCAGCGTCAACAGAATCTCAAAACCAAACTTTCCCACAACCGCAGCCATCAAACCAAAAACTCCGTAAGGCGCGAATTTCATGATCAGGTGCACCAGTTGAATGATGGCTTCGTTGACACCATCGAGAAAGTTTAAAACCGGCTGTGAGCGCGACAGCGGAAGATAGGTTAACGACACGCCCAGCGCCAGGCTGAAAAAGATCAACCCTAACATCTCTCCCTCTGCCATGGCTTTGATGGGATTGGTCGGGACGATGTTCAGCAGCACATCCAACGTCCTGCCCTTGCCAGCGCTTTTCGCGAGCTGCTCTTGGGTCGCCCCTTGGTAATCCTGTAACAGCTGAGTTTTTACATTTTCGTCGAGGCCGGCCCCTGGCTTCACCACATTCGCCAGGGTCAAGCCGATGGTGATCGCCAGCGCTGTTGTGGCCATGTAATAGATCAGGGTTTTCGCGCCGATGCGACCCAGCTTCTTGAGGCTGCCGAGGCTGGCGGTGCCCAGCGTAATCGAAGCCACCACCAGCGGTACCACAACCATCGTGATGAGGCGGATAAAGACCTTGCCCACCGGTTCCACCCACGCTGCGGCCGCGGAGCCGAATCCGAAGTGCTTAGTTAGCAAGCCAAACACCACGCCCGCAATCATCCCGATGATTATTTTAGTGTAAAGTTTCATGGGGTTGCCCACGGTTAAGGCCGATTTAATCTGATGGA
>DASWHH010000432.1:0-1743 GCA_036398295.1 bacterium | reverse complement strand
GCATACTATTCTATGTTTTATCTAGCCCAAGCCGCTTTAGCTACGAGAGATATTTATCGAAAAAAACATTCCGCTGTGTTGTCGGTTTTTGCGGAACAGTTTACCAAATCTGGCATCGTCTCAAAGATAATCTATCGAAAGTTGAGCAAGGCCTTTAAGGAACGTCAGGTGGCGGATTATGATTTTGAAATCTCAAAAACCAAAGTGGATGCGGAACAGGTTTTAAACTACGCGGAGGAATTCGCCAAAGAAGTTGTTTCATTTCTCGATAAATGGACTGAAGAAAACAGAAGCAATGGATAATCTGCAAACAGAGTTGCGCCGCCATTTTAACTTCGACACCTTCCGTCCCGGGCAGGAGGCGGCGGTGCGCTCGATTCTCGATCGGCGTAACCTGCTGGTGGTGATGCCCACCGGCGCGGGAAAATCTCTGTGCTATCAATTGCCGGCGCTGCTTCAATCGGGTACCACCGTTGTGGTTTCTCCGCTCATCGCATTGATGAAAGACCAGGTCGAGACCTTGCAGGAAACCGGTAAGCCTGCCACGTTCATCAACAGCTCGCTTTCGGCATCGGAGCAGTCCAGCCGTATTCGGGAAATGCGTGATGGCCAGCTGCGATTGGTTTATGTCGCCCCGGAACGCTTTCGCAGCCAGGCGTTTTTGTCCGCGCTTGATGGCGTGGCGGTTGATTTGTTTGTGGTGGACGAAGCCCACTGCATTTCCCACTGGGGTCACGATTTTCGCCCGGATTACATGAGCTTGAAAAACGTCATCGCCAACCTGAAGCAGCCGCCAGTGGCCGCCTTGACCGCCACGGCGACGTTGAAGGTGCAGGACGACATCATCAAGCAATTAGCTTTGCAAAACTGCGAGAAAATTGTCACCGGCTTCAATCGCCCCAACCTTTCTTTTGAAGTGGAATACTCTCCTGATGATAACTCCAAGTTACGCATCGTGAGGGAACTTTTAACCTGCAAAAACGATAGCGCTATCGTTTACACCGCAACCCGCCGCGAGGCCGAGGAGGTGGCCGAGTTCATACGCGTTACCTGTAAAATCAAGGCCGATTTCTATCACGCCGGTCTCGACGCTAGCGCGCGCAACCGCACTCAAGATTCTTTTATGAGAAATGAAACGACCGTGATCGTCGCCACCAACGCCTTTGGGATGGGTGTTGACAAGCCGGATATTCGCTGCGTGATTCACTACAATCTACCCGGTACGCTGGAGGCGTATTACCAGGAAGCTGGCCGTGCCGGTCGCGACGGCCTTCCCGCGCGGGCGGTTTTACTTTATGCGCCTAAAGACCTTGATCTCCAAAACTGGTTCATTGGGAACAGCTATCCTACCCGCGAAGAATTGGAGTTAGTTTATCTAGTACTCAAAAATATCGAGGATGAAGGCAGGGCGCGGACTAACTTAGGTTACCTGCAAAAGACAACGAGGTTGTACGAAACCAAAGTGCGGATAACTCTTGCCGAGCTGGTGAAGGCGCAGGCGCTGGTTGATTTGGGCGACCAGTCCAACAACATGAATTTCAAAATCCTGCCGCTTAAGCAAGCCAACCTTGTTCCTATTTTGCAGGAGATCGAGCGCCGGCTGGAATACAAGTATCAGCAACTCGAGCAAATGGTTGGTTATGCGCAAAGCGATCTGTGCCGGCGGCGGTTTATTCTGGAACATTTTGGGGATACTGGCAGCGCCGAAGCCGACAGCTGTTGTGATAATTGCCTGCCCGCCAG
>DASWHH010000431.1:0-3177 GCA_036398295.1 bacterium | reverse complement strand
CGAGCTGATTATGCGCGTGGAACAAGATAAGGCCATCGATGACAATGACCTGGACGAAATCTTAGACAATCTGGAAGCAAATGGTGGCAACGGCAACCAGTTGGCGGAGTCCGGTGACGATAATAAAGATGCGGTCATTATTTACACCAAAGATGGCTGCCTTAAGCCGAAAACCGCCGGACAACACACCTTTTATCGCTCGGCACAAAAAAACGATATCGTCTTTGTAATCGGTCCCGCCGGCACCGGCAAAACGTTTCTGGCTGTTGCCATCGCCGTGGCAGCTCTGCGCGATAAGCTGATTAATCGGATTGTGCTCACCCGTCCCGCCGTCGAGGCCGGCGAAAGCCTTGGTTTTTTGCCCGGAGATATCCACGAGAAAGTTGATCCATATCTTAAGCCTTTCTATGACGCGCTCTATCAAATGATTCCACCCGACAAGCTGAAGCGATTTGTGGAAACCCAGGTTATTGAAATCGTGCCGCTGGCTTACATGAGAGGCCGCACATTGAACAATGCGTTTGTAATATTAGATGAAGCCCAGAACACCTCATTTAATCAAATGAAAATGTTTCTCACCCGTCTAGGAATCAACTCGAAGGCAATTATCACTGGCGACATCACTCAGATCGATCTGCCGCAGGCGAAGCTATCCGGCCTGGTGAAAATTCAATCCATCCTGGATGGGATAGAGGGGATTGAATTCGTTTTCCTCACCGATCGCGATGTCGTCCGCCATCGATTGGTGAAGGAAATTATCCGCGCTTACGAAGCGTACGAGAGCAAGAACAGTAATCTAGAATGATAATCCGGCAGGTTCAGGTTTGGTAGATCTATCCAAAATCGAGTTTCAGCTCAAGAAATTTTTCAAAGAGGCGCAGAAACTGCTTGCGGAGCATCCTTTTTGGCAATACACTCCGCAAATATTGATGGGGGCAGCGCTCATCACTATCACCACCCTGATGTTTCCGCATCAGCAAACCTATCAATTTGCCAATCTAAAGGAAAAGGAAATTTCGAATGAGGAGATCATCGCGCCTTTTACCTTTTTGATCAACAAAAGTGAAGAGGAATACAATAACGACAAAAAGGCGGCAGCTGAAAAAGTTCCCTGGGTGTTCAACCGGGTCGACAGCGTTGGCAGGGACGCTCTGCAGCGGCTTGAGAGCTTTTTTCGCAACGGGGACGCAATCAGGGTCTCGATATCCCCAGATTCAATAAAAATCCGTCGCCTGCGCGAGCTCTTTAATGCGCAATTTATTATCATGGAACAAAGTAATTTGCCATATCTGCTGGCGCATGAAAACAAATCCGAACCGACTAACAAGAGAGCGCGCAGCCTGAGAGACGCCGTTCAAAAGCCAAGCGGGTTCAGCTATGAAACCCTCAAGCTTAATTTGAGGCGAACACTGGTTGATATCTACGCGATCGGTATTCTGGATCGCCGCGCGGGTGCCATACCGGAGTATGTCAACAAAATCGCGGTGATCACGGCGGACAATGAAATAATTGAAGACCTGGGGAATTTTTATCCGCTCGACAGCGTCGAGCGAATTATACTGGATGAAAAACTTCGGCACTCCTATCCCGACAATGAAACTGCCGTAAAAATCGGTTATTCGATCGTTACTGCGTTTATCCTGCCTAACCTGATATATGATGCGGCTGCTACCGACAAGCGGATTGTGGAGGCGGTGGCTAGTGTTCCTCTTGCCAAAGGCACCGTGATTGAAAAAGAGCGCATTGTTGACAAACATGAGCGAATTACCAGGGAAATATTAGAAAAGCTGAATTCCCTGGCGCAGGCAAAAGCTGAACGTGAGCTTCAGGAAGGTGGAATCAAGCTGGTGCTGCCATACATTGGCCGGGTTCTGGTTTTGAGCCTGGCGCTCTCATTTACGGTCATTTTTTTGATGGTTTCGCGATGGCGGAGTTTCCGCAATGTGAAAAAAATGGTTATGCTGCTGCTGATTTTGATGCTCATTCTCGGGTTTACTTTTCTTATCAATCAACTCGGCTTTTCAACTTACAAGTACCTGATACCGATTGCTATCGCGCCTATGTTGCTGACGATTTTTTTTGATTCCCGGACCGCGTTTATCGGCACGGTCTCTTTGAGTTTTATCATCGGCGCCTTGCGTGGAAATGAATTCGGCATTGTTCTGATTTCCCTGTTTGTCGGCACCATCGCGATTTTGTCGGTGCAAAAAATCCACACCCGCGCCTGGGTTTTGAAGGGCATCCTGATGATTGCCGGCGCCTATGTGTTCTCGATTACCACACTGGAGTTTTTGAGAAACCCGGACTATTTCAGCTGGATGGATCTGGTCTATGGAATCTTGAACGCCATTCTTTCTCCGATACTCGCTTATGGTCTCATGATCATTTTTGAATATCTCTTTCAGGAGACCACCGACTCGACCTTGCTTGAGCTCCTGGATTTGAATAAGCCGGTGATGCGGCAGTTGGCCATCAGTGCGCCCGGGACGTATCACCACAGTGTGATGGTGGGTATTCTCTCGGAAGCCGCCGCCGAAGCGATCGGCGCCAATGCCCTGCTTGCCAAGGTAGGCTCGTATTACCACGATATCGGCAAAATGGAGATGCCGGAATACTTTGTCGAAAACCAAAAAGGTGGCAAGAACCCACATGAAAAGCTGACGCCCAGTATGAGTTGTCTGATCCTAATTAACCATGTCAAGCGGGGCCTGGAGATGGCCGAGGATTACAACATCCCGCAGGAAATTCGAAATTTTATTGCCGAGCACCACGGCACCAACCTCATCATCTTTTTTTACAACAAGGCTCTTGAAAGCAACGACGGCACCGAAATCAACGAATCAGACTTCCGCTACCCGGGGCCGAAACCCAGGGCCAAAGAAACCGGTATTGTTATGTTAGCTGATGCCGTGGAAGCAGGTTCTCGAACTTTGAAAGACCCGACCGTCAGCCGGATTCGCAGCCTGGTGAGTTCGCTCATACAAGAGCGCATCACCGACGGCGAGCTGGATGAGTGCCCTTTGACCGTGCGCGACTTGAAGATCATTCAAGAGAGCTTTGTAAACAATCTGACCGGAATTTACCACGGTCGCATCGAATACCCCAATCAACAGAGGAGATTGTTCGGCAAGAATGTTAGAAAAACTGCCGAGAAAGTCAGCGAAACTCACCGTTAGC
>DASWHH010000430.1:0-2265 GCA_036398295.1 bacterium | reverse complement strand
GTCGTATGGTTGAGTACCACGTCAGCACTGAATGAGTATGTCAATTTTGAGAAAACATGCGCACCCTTGTGACCGGCAAGCGCCGGACGAAATCCGTCTAATTCCTGGCGATTGGAGCTGAAAAGAAAATGGCTGCGGCCGGTGACCGGCATCGCCAGGGTTATCCCAATGTCGGTGTAACCCCAATCCCCGGCGCGAAAAATGACTTTTGAATAAGGTCGCCGGGATTGAAACGACAACATATCAAAGCGCAGTGTCCCGACCGAACCACCAGCCGTCCCCGCCCGAGAGATCTGCATCAGCGCAATGATGTTAATGGGAATGATAGTTGAGCTCAGCGCTCCGTTAATGGGTTCTACCAGCGCCAGGTCACCCAACAAAACCTGGGTCGCGGCCGGGGCCGCACCGCGAACCGAGAAGGATGAAGATTGCCCGAGGCCGCCGTAATCGACAACCGTAATGCCCGGGAGCAGCGCCACAAAATCCCCTGCCTCTTCGGCGATGAGGCCGTGCGTCTCCTCAACGGTAACCACACCGAAAACAGGTCCAGCTTCTTTCAGGCTGTCGGCAGATTGAATTCCCGGGATGGTCGTGCGCGTCGTATCCTGGGGGTGCGCAAGATAAAAAGGGAACGACAAAAACAAAATGAGAAATTTTTCGCGGAAGATTGTCAAAATACTCAGTGGTTTTTGTGAACTAATCTTTTGATGACGACCGGCAAGATCCCTGCGAAAATAATGGTATTAACCAGGCCGTGAAGCAGATAAAAAGGCAATCCCAGTGCAAAAGTTGTTTTCATTTGTGAAATTGAAAATCCCGAAACGAAGAAGAAGCTGAAATCGGTGGTGATGTCAAAAGTCCAGGTGAGAGCCAGGCCCGTGATCGCCAGCACGCAGCTGACGACCAGCACCGAGCGCTGACCAATCAAAAATTCTCGGAACCAGCCGCCGAGGTATCCTAACAACATCCGGTTGCAAACCTGGGCAATGAACAGCGGTGGCGGTGAGACACCGTAGGGATTCAAAGTTGAGTAGAGGGTCTGGGCAATCAAACCGACCAGCAAACCCTTCCTGGATCCAAGATAGACTCCAGATAAAAAAATGATAGCGGTGATGATTTCGACGTTGGGAATAAGGGTGAAAGCCAATCCGCCGGCATAGGCGAGGGCCGAAAAGATGCCAATCTGCGCGACGTCAATTGTTTTGACATGCGGGGGATACAACTATTCGACTTTCACGAAATGGTTGAGCGGTCCGATCCCCTGACCCAATTTGAAGCTTTGACGAATCGCTTCCGTGATGAACTGCTTCGCCACCGCAATCGCCCCCTTCAAATTTCTCCCCAGCGCCAGATTGGCGGCGATGGCTGCGGAATAGGTGCAGCCCGTGCCATGGGTATTGTTGACGCGAATTTTGTCGGCGAAAAATTCGGTAAAGCCTTTGCCGTCGTACAGAATGTCGAGAGCATCCTCTTCGCGGTGGCCGCCTTTGACGAGCACGTTCTTCGCCCCTTTTTTGTGAATGCGTTTCGCGGCCTCCTTCATCTCCTCTTTGGTTTTGATAGATGCCATCCCTGCCAGCACCTCCGCTTCGGGCAGGTTGGGGGTGATAACATCCGCGAGCGGGACGATCTCTTCGATGAGGGCACTCTGGGCTTCCTGCTTCAACAACGGGTCGCCGCTTTTGGCGCGCATCACCGGATCGACCACGAGATGCGGAATGCCTAACTCGCGGATCTTTTTGGAAAGCGCGCGAATGATCTCGGCATTGGAAAGCATGCCGGTCTTGGCGGCATCCACGCCGATGTCGGTCACGACGGATTCCAGTTGCATCGCCACGAAATCCGCTGGCAGATCATGCACGCCTTGCACGCCCAGTGTATTCTGGGCGGTGATGGCGGTCAGCACCGACATGCCGTAGCAGCCAAAGGCGTGGAAGGTTTTGAGGTCGGCTTGAATACCGGCGCCGCCGCCGGAGTCCGAGCCGGCGATAGTGAGGAGTCGTTTCATTGTGGTAATGATCCTTTCCCCTTTTTGCAAGAGTGATTGCTTTTGCCGCGATACTGATCCAAAATCACGTTAGCTGCATGATCAAAAAATTCTTCATGGCAGACTTGACATCTAATTCGTGTTACTTCCGGAATCTCAACCTCCCCTATAGCTGTCTCAAAGGATAGCTCGCCGGTGACAGTTTTGAGTTTCGTCGAATTGCAAATAGGACAATAAGTAAGCTTCATTCTCAACTTAGAGTTGAACTTTGAGTTTGT
>DASWHH010000429.1:0-5033 GCA_036398295.1 bacterium | reverse complement strand
AAATGCGCCTGCTGAATAAATGAGGGATCGTTGGGAGTGACATCCAACCAATGCAAATAAAGTGGCTCTGCGTATTGCACTGCAGGATGAGTACGGAACGCGGCAGCCACTTTCGCCGGAGATTCGTTGCCAGTGAAGTTGGCATAATAAATACTTTCGAGGGCGATGGCCGACGGGCCTTTTTGCAGCTTGGACTTGCCTTTCCAAACCTGCTCGAGCTGGCTGATGCCGTGGACTTTCAGCAGATTGTTAAAGGACGCATCACCGGTTTTTGCCAGGCGGGGCCCGAAGCTCTGCCGGTCTTTGAACTTGATGACAATTTGATTGGGACGGTAAAGCTGGCTATCGTCCTGGCTCAAGGTGAATACGCCCTGTTTTCTTTCGCCGGAGCTAAAACCCCAAGCGAGCA
Source organism: bacterium (assembly GCA_036398295.1). GTDB lineage: Bacteria > Zhuqueibacterota > Zhuqueibacteria > Oceanimicrobiales > Oceanimicrobiaceae > DASWHH01. The sequence goes on along the minus strand of DASWHH010000429.1, from coordinate 4,624 downwards.
TGGCGGCGGCCAGCAGCGGCAGCAGCCATCTTGCTGCAAGTTTCAATCTGAACATAGGAACTCCTCTGGTTGAAGTGTATTTGAGTGGTATGTAAAGCTGATGGTGATCATAACAACTTTGCCCGGACTTTTATTTTGCTAACCAAGAATTTCTGCTAAAAAGAAAGGACCGGAATACCAGTGATTGCAGCAATTAGAAAATCCTGCAGATTGTAATCGCCGGTTTCGAAAATTAATGATGAAATAGCCGTTGTCGTCAGCAATACCGCGCCTGCACAAATAATATTCCCCCAAAAACTGCACCGGTGAGGGTAAGGTTTCGGGACAAATGAAGTGGTCAATAACCTCTCAGAGAGGACAGGGACCAGTAGCGTACTCTTCATTTTTTAGCGGCGTCCACGACGCTGTTGGTCTGCCTTGCAAAAATGGGACCACCCGCGCTAACCGCGATAGCCAAATCACAACGACCTGAAAAAAGGCATCGAACATTCACCGACCAATTTTTCCGGTTTTCTATAATTTGATTTTTTAAGGATGGCGCGTAAAGCAGAATCGACTTAATACTAGAGATGTGAATTTTGTTGAATTATACAAACAACTTTTTCAAATGTCAAGTTAGAATTTCATAACGAAGTCACTGTTGTTGGCGACAGAAGTGTTGACTTTCACCAAAATAAATATATCTTTTAGAAAAAGAAATTTACTGCTAAACAGCATGAGTTCAAAAAAGCCCAAGACGCCGGTAACCAAAGAAGATTTGGAAGTAGCCAGGCAAGACATACTTAATAGAGTCGACAACAGAATCGCCAGGCTGGTAGCCAAAAGAGAATTACAGGAAGTGGCTGCAACTCTGGCCACCAAGGAAGAGTTGCAAGCGACTGAAGACAGGTTAATCGCGAAGCTGGCCTCCAAAGAAGAACTATTCGCCACAGAAAAGCGGCTAAATGACAAAATCGAAATTCTCGCAAACCAGGTTGCCGGTAGCTCAAGCGATGTGAAATCTCATTTCGGAAATCTTGAAATCCCATGGCAGCGAAATCAGGGGACTCAAGTCCGAAGTCATGCAACTAAAAGACCGGATGGATTCCCTGGAAATAAAATGGACAATCGCTTTGATTCAGTCATGCAAGTCTTAGATAGCATCGTCGCCAAGTTGGACCGTCACGAAGCGGATAAAGCCGCTTCCGAACACACTTTTCTTCACCACGAAAACCGCCTCGACGATCATGAAACCCGCATCGCCTCGCTTGAGGAAAAATCTATCGCGAGTAACTAACTGCTGTCGATCTACCTTGTCCTCCACTTTCGAAAAATTTGGCTTCCATCCAGCTGTGCAGCGCTGGTTTACCGCCACCTTTGGCGAACCCAGCCCGCCGCAAGTGCAGGGTTGGCCGGCAATCGCCGAAGATAAACATACCCTCATCCTGGCGCCCACCGGATCAGGCAAAACCCTCGCCGCTTTTCTATGGTGTATCGATAACCTCTTCCGCGCGGGATTGGAAATCGGTGAAAAAACTTTTGCCCGCAATCCCGATGGCGTACACACGCTCTACATTTCGCCACTGAAAGCGCTGAACAACGACATTCAGCGCAACCTGCAGGAGCCGCTCAAAGGCATCCATCATCAGGCACTGGCACTGGGGTCGAATCCGCCGATCATTCGTACGCTGGTGCGGACCGGCGACACCCCGTCGCACATCCGCCAGTCCATGTTAAAACAACCGCCGCATATTTTGATCACCACCCCGGAGTCCCTGTATCTTCTCCTCACCTCCGGACGTGGACGCGAAATGTTCCGCGGCCTGCGCTATTTGATTGTCGATGAAATTCACGCGCTCAGCAACAACAAACGCGGCGTTCACCTCAGCCTGTCTCTCGAACGACTCATGCCCCTTTGCCAAAAAGAACCGGTGCGCATCGGACTTTCCGCCACGCAACGGCCCTTGCAACGTATTGCGGCGTTTCTGGGCGGTCAACAATTCAGCGGTGACAGGTCCACTCCGCGGCCGGTAACCATCGTGGATTGCGGACAACGAAAAGAAATGGATGTGAAGGTTATCTCGCCGGTGGCCAGCTTCAGCGATCTTCCGGACGCCACGGTCTGGCCGGCGGTGATCGACAAATTGTACGAACTCATCCAGACCCATCGCACCACGCTGGTGTTTGTGAACATGCGTGCGCAGACCGAACGCGTGGCGCGGCTGCTCAATGAACTCCACCAGAAAAACACCGGCAATTCCCATGCACAGCTGGCCCTGGCGCATCACGGCAGCATTTCGCGCGAGATGCGTTACGATATCGAAGCACGGCTGAAAGCGGGAACCATCCCGGCAGTCATCGCCACGGCTTCGCTGGAGTTAGGCATCGACATCGGCAGCATCGACCTGGTGGTGCAGCTGGAGTCGCCGCGCAGCGTCAGCAGCGCGCTGCAACGAGTGGGACGCAGCGGCCACTTGCTCAGCGCCACCAGCAAAGGCCGACTCATTCCACTCTATCCTTCCGATCTCGACGACACAGTTGCGCTGACACAAAGCATGATCGGCGGCGAAATAGAAGAAACGATCATTCCAGAAAACTGCCTCGATGTCCTCGCCCAGCAGATTGTCGCTGAATTGGCATTACGTGACTGGGAACGATTGGCGCTTTTCCGGCTGGTACGCCAGAGTTACTGCTATCGCCATTTAACTCTCGAGTTGTTCGATAATGTGGTGGATATGCTGGCGGGCCGATTCTCTGATTCCCCGTTACGCGCGTTGCAGCCGCGCATCACCTGGGATAAAGTCAACGACCGGCTGATCGCCCGCCGCGGCGCGCGGTTGATGGCGACCTTGAACGGCGGAACCATCCCCGACCGCGGTTACTACAGTGTGTACCTCGCCGATAGCAACGTCAAGCTTGGAGAGATGGAAGAAGAATTTGTTTTCGAGTCGCGAGTGGGAAACGTTTTCTTTCTGGGAAACAATGAGTGGCGAATCGATCAGATTCAACAGGACAGAATAGTCGTTGCGCCGGTGCAGGCGGTCAAACCGCGGCCGCCATTCTGGAAGGGTGATACCCTTTACCGTGACTTTGCCACTAACCAGAAAATTGGTGCATTCCGCCAGCAAATCGTCGCGGGGTTGTCGCGCGGGCAGGTTGAGAATCAGCGCCTGCTGGCCGACGATTCCGCTGCCGCGAATCTATTCAAATTCTTAGAAAGACAAGCAGGGTTGACCGGCCGGGTGCCGACCGATCGACAGTTGGTGGTGGAGTGGTTTCGCGACAGCGCCGGCGAACCGCATGTGATCGTGCACACCTGTTTCGGCGCGCGCGTCAACGGTTTGTGGGCCATCGCCCTGGCAGCTGTTCTCGAAAAACGTCACCACGCGCAGGTACAGTATTCTTATAATGATGATGGCATTATCATGCGCACCCTCGACACCACCGCACCGCTGCCCATGGAAGAGCTGCTCAGTCTCCCGTCTAAGGAGATCGAAGCTATGATTCGCGACGCGCTGCTTGACACCCCGATCTTTTCCGTGCGCTTCCGCTACAATGCCGCCCGTGCGCTCATTCTGCCGCGCTCGCAGCCGGGCAAACGCATTCCGTTGTGGCTGCAGCGACTGCGCGCCGCGGACTTGCTGCAGGTGGCGCGGCAATATCCGGATTTCCCGATCGTCATCGAAACCTATCGCGATTGCCTGCAGGACGTCTTCGATTTGCCATCCCTGCTGAAGGCGCTTGATGACCTCCACCGGGGAGACATCACAGTTCACGTGGCGCACACACCGTATCCCTCGCCGATGGCCTCCGGTCTGATGTTCAACTTTCTCGCCAGCAATCTCTATGAAAACGATCGCTCGCGCCTACCCGGACAGGTGGCCGCGATGAGCAGCGAGCTGCTGGCGCAAATTCTCTCGCAGGATGCCATTCCCACCATCGTCACACCGGAATTGATCGCCGAGTGCGAGGCGCGCTGGCAAAACCTTGCACCGGAATTCCACGCCCGCGACGCAGAAGACCTGTTTGCGATCATCGCAAAACTCGCGCCGATTTCCGCAGACCAGGCGCAACTCCGCTGCAAAACCGACCCGTCCGAAATGCTTCAACAGCTGCAAATAGGCAATCGTATCGTGAGAATCACCGCGGGCTGGATAGCAACAGAAGACTCGAAATTGTTTGAATCCAAACCGTCGGCCGAAATCGTGACCGAGCGCGTCCTGCGCTTGCTGCGAGTCCGCGGGCCAATTTTGTTAGATGAAATCTCGGACAAGCTCAATCTGCCGGCGAGCGACATTCAAAGGACACTGCAGCAATTGCATTCAGCAAAAGAAGTCGTCCGCGGACAACTCATCGTGGGAGTGGAGGAGGAAACCTGGTGCGATCGCCACAATTTTGCGGAGCTGTATCGTCGCGCAGTCGCCACCCGGCGAGCGCTGACTGCGCCGGCCGATCGTAACCTGTTTTATCGCTTTCTCCTGCGCTGGCACCACATCGCCGGACCCGCGCCGGCGCTGATGAATTTGATCCAGCGCTACGCCGGTTTCCGCTTTCCGATTCCCGTTTTCGAGCGCGAAATTCTCAACAGCCGCTCTCAAACAGAAACTACTTCCGATGCCTTGCAGGAGTTCTACGAGCTGATGGC
>DASWHH010000428.1:0-5098 GCA_036398295.1 bacterium | reverse complement strand
TAACCTTACGCCGCTGGCACTCAACAAAATCAACTACGATGTCGGTATCGACAGACATTTTGTAAAAAACGCCATGGCCACAACCAGCCGGAAATTGGCAAAAGTTTTGAATCAAAGTCCCGGAGAGGTTGCGGCCAAAATCCGCAAGGGCAAAGGATTCGTGATGTTGGCGCGAAAGGTCGACGAAAACACCGCCACCGCAATTCAGATGCTCGGCCTCGCGGGCGTCAAGGTCACAGAGTTGAGCCAGCGGGTGTATCCCCTGAACGAAAAACTGGCGCAGGTGATCGGCTTTGTGGATGTGGATGGTCACGGCTTGAGCGGGTTAGAATTGGCGTATGAGCAATATCTCTCCGGGGTGGATGGCCTGAGTATTTTGCAGCGTGACGCCACCGGCAAAACCATCATGCCCATCGCCAACCGTACTTTGGAAGGCAAAAACGGCCACGACGTAATCTTGACCGTGGATCACCAGTTTCAAATCATTGCTGAAGAAGAGCTCGAAAAGAGTGTGGTGAAGTTCAATGCGCGTGGCGGCAGCGTTATTATCCTCGACCCTAATAGTGGCGAAATTCTGGCCCTGGCTTCCGCGCCCAGCTTCGACGCTAACAACGCCACGCGCTACAACGCCGATTCGTGGCGTATTCGTCCCATTACCGATTTGTATGAGCCCGGATCCACGTTTAAAATTGTCACCATGGCAGCCGCCCTGGTGACGGGCGCCAAAAAGGTTGATGACATCATTTTCTGTGAAAACGGTAAATACCGGCTCTACGGTCACGAAATTAACGACCCTGAAAAACGGGGTTGGCAATCGTTCGCAAATGTTTTTGTGAATTCGAGCAACATCGGCGCCGCAAAGATTGCACGCGAACTTGGCAAAGACCGCTTGTTCGTGGCATCGCGCGACTTTGGTTTCGGCAACAAAACCGGCATCGAGCTGCCCGGAGAGGCGACGGGCATGCTGAAAAAGCCTGCGGACTGGTCGGCATTTTCCGTGGCCGCCATCTCCTATGGACACGAAATCGCCGCTACCCCGCTGCAGGTAGCCATGGCGTATTCTGCCATCGCCAACGGCGGCAAGCTCCTGAAACCGGCCATTGTGAGAGAAATTCGCACAAAAGACCAAAAGTCCGTGTTCAACTTTCGCCCCCAGGTAATTCGCGAGGTTTTGGATTCGGAAACTTCTGAGAAAATGATTTCGATTTTAGAACAGGTGGTTGAAAAAGGCACGGCCCAACAGGCGCACCTCGCTGGCCGTTCCATAGCTGGGAAAACCGGCACAGCGCAGAAACCCCGCGAAGGCAGCTATTCCAAATCCGATTTCCTCGCGTCATTCGTGGGATTTTATCCGGCGCGGGATGCAAGAATTTTGGTCTACGTCGCACTCGATGAACCCAAGCCGGTGCACTCCGGCGGCCACGTCGCGGCGCCGGTGTTTCGAAATATCCTCCAGCGCGTCTTGCAGATTTATGATGAAATGGAGGTTCGAGAAGTAGCGACAATGAGCCACTTAAATTGAACACCGCAGACACCGAATATCGCTGAAATTCTTGAGAAAAACGCCACTGGTTCATCATCTATCGTCGGCGTTTTCAGTGTCATCCAGTGCACAATGCCTCAATTCTTGGAAATTCATAATGTCAGCCAAGATCTTTGCAAGCCTATATAGAAGAGCCTGAGAATTTAGAGTTCAAGAATGGATTTGACGCTGCAAGAACTTCTCAACGTCATGGCCCTTCGCTTCGAATACACAGGAGAGCGAAAACGATTGTCACGCTCGCTGGCCGGGATTTCGACCGATTCGCGCAACGTGTTAGCGAACGAAGTCTACTTCGCTTTACGCGGCGAACATTACGACGGGCACAATTTTGTGGAAGACGCTCTGAAAAAGGGCGCGCTGGCGGCAGTGGTGGAAAAGACTTGGTCGGAGAATCATGAACGCAAAATCGCCAAGCCTATTTTTGTGGTGGACGACACATTAAAAGCTCTGCAGGAATTGAGTCGTTACTACCGGACGAAATTCTCTTTGCCGGTACTGGGGCTTACCGGCACGAATGGCAAAACCACGACGAAAGAGATGATCGCGGCGGTACTCTCCACAGCGGGTAGCGTATGCAAAACGGCGGGCAATTTGAATAATCACATCGGGGTCCCCCTGACGCTGTTTAAGCTTGCCAGGGACCACCGGTTCGCGGTCGTGGAAATGGGCACCAACCATTTTGGTGAAATCACCCGGTTGTGTGAGATTGCTGAACCAAACTTGGGAGTCATTACGAACATCGGTCGCGGCCATCTGGAATTTCTGGGAAACCTCGAAGGCGTCGCCCGGGCCAAAATGGAACTGTTCGACTCCCTGCCGGCGGATGCAGTAGCTTTTGTTAATCTCGAAGATTCATTAATCGTTAAGCATAGCTCGAAGCCAAAAAACAAAATCACCTATGGCTTCAGGGATGAAGCCAGGGTAATCGCCCGAGTCCTGGAACCCGACCCGCTGGGGTTTCCGCGCATGCGGGTGGAGAAGCAAATCTTCACGCTCAATGTTTTTGGAAATCACAATCTTTTGAATGCCCTCGCGGCGGTAGCGGTCGGCCTGGAATTTGGTGTTAGCTTAAAAACAATGAAAACCGCACTGGCAAATGTTTCTGTGCCAGGTAAGCGTCTCGAAGTGATCAAGCGCAACGACACGCTGATTCTCAACGACAGTTATAACGCTAACCCTGATTCGACGCTGGCGGCGCTTGCCATCTTGAAAGAAATGAAGACGACCGGCAAACGAATCTTTGTATTTGGGGATATGCTGGAATTGGGCGAAGCTGCAGCTGAAGAACATGCGCGAATTGGAAACGTGCTGCGGGACTTCAACGTGAATCTGCTTCTGGCTTTTGGACCGCTCGCTGCCAAAGCGGTAGATGCAGCTCGGCAATCGCATGGTGTCATCGTGGCCCAGCACTTTGCCGACAAACAGGACTTGATTGCCGAGCTTAAGAAACGTCTGGCGACCGGGGATGTCCTGCTGGTGAAAGGTTCGCGAAGCATGAAGATGGAAGACATCGTGACTGCCATAGATTGGATTAACTAACTTTTAAATAATCAAAATTCTGTGCGCTCCGTGACTCTGTGGTTATGAATTATCGTTAGAAACTCGCTAACAAAAAATCGAAAAACCGAAATGCTATATTATCTACTCTTTCCGTTGCGGGAGTTTGTATCGGGACTAAATCTGTTTCGCTACATCACCTTTCGCTCCGCCTGGGCAGCCATCACGGCTCTGCTCATCAGCTTCATTGTCGGACCGTACATTATCAAGAAGCTTCGGGAGAACCAGATTGGTGAAGAAATCCGCGCCGACGGTCCACAAACTCATCTGAAAAAGGCCGGCACACCCACGATGGGCGGGTTGATCATACTTTCAGCGTTGGTTATTCCCACTCTACTCTGGGCCAAGGTCACCAACATTTACATTTTGCTGATCATGTTTGCCACTTTGTGGATGGGAATCGTCGGCTTTGTTGATGATTATTTGAAGGTGGTGAAAAAATATCCAAAGGGGCTGGTGGCCAGATATAAGCTCGCCGGGCAAATTAGCTTGGGATTGATCGTGGGGGCTATACTTTATTTTTCGCCGCAGTTCGAAGGCATCCACACCCTGAGCACCCTGCCATTTTTCAAGGATTACGAAATCGACTTCGGTATCCTCTACATCCCGATGGTGGTATTTGTGATCACCTTCTTCTCCAACGCCGTTAACCTCACCGATGGCCTGGACGGGTTGGCGATTGGCCTGGTGGGAATTTCATCACTGGCATGGGCGGCCATTGCCTATATTTCCGGCCGCGTCGATTTCAGTGATTACTTAAACATCATCTATTTGCCAGGCGCCGGCGAGCTTACCGTATTCTGCGCAGCGTTAGTCGGGGCGGCCTTAGGCTTTCTCTGGTACAATGCTTCGCCGGCGCAAGTTTTCATGGGTGACACTGGCGCCCTGGCGTTAGGGAGCGCTCTCGGCACGTTGGCCATACTTTTGAAAAAAGAGTTGCTACTGGTGATCATCGGCGGTGTGTTTGTGGCGGAAGCGTTATCAGTGATTATTCAGGTGAGTTACTACAAGCGCACAAAGAGGCGGGTTTTCAAAATGGCGCCCATCCATCATCATTTTGAATTGAGCGGCTGGGAGGAACAAAAGGTGGTGGTGCGGTTCTGGATCATCGGAATTCTGCTGGTGTTGTTCAGTCTTAGTACGTTTAAAATTCGATAGATTAATGCGGCGTGTTGAATCAAAATTCGATACCACGATCCTGTTGGTGGTGGTTATTCTGGCGGTACTGGGCGCCGTGATGGTGTACAGCGCCAGTTCGTTCAAAGCCCAGGAACGGTTTGAAAATAGTCAATACTATTTTCGAAATCATCTTTACAAGGTATTGATCGGCTTTGCGGTACTGTTGATTGGTGCAAAAATGAACTACCAGGCCTGGCTCAAGCTTTCACCGTTAATGCTTTTTTTGAGCCTGTGCGCGTTGGTTTATCTGCTGGTGGGTCCCGGGGTGGAAACCATCCGCGGCAGCAAGCGCTGGCTCAGCCTCGGCCCGCTGCAAGTCCAGCCTTCGGATTTTGCCAGGATATCTTTGATCCTGCTTCTCTGCCAACGACTCAGTCAAACCGAAAGCGATCGTCGTGACGAATTACGCGATCTTATCAAAAACCTTGGCATCGTAGGCATGGTTGCTCTGCCCATTCTATTGCAACCCGACGCCGGCAGCACGCTGTTGGTGGTTTTCGTGGCGATTGCGCTCATTTTTCTGTCGGGTGCGCGAATGCGATATTTGCTAATGTTCGGCGCCGCTGCTATTCCCCTTTTGGGTGTTTATATTATGAAGGAAGATTATCAACGAGAGCGCATCACAAATTTTCTGGCATCACTGCGCGGCGAGCAGATCGGCTGGCAAACCAAGCAATCGCTGATTGCGCTCGGAAATGGTGGATTCTGGGGGCTGGGACTCGGCGACGGCCGCCAGAAATATCATTTTTTGCCCGACCCGTTCACCGATTTCATTTATGCCATCGTCGGCGAAGAGTTGGGAATATTGGGCACCCTCGG